>MUKB01000112.1 GCA_002049785.1 Caldifarciminota bacterium 4484_100 | reverse complement strand
GAAATCATATACCGTCCTAAAGATAAAGAGTCACAGTGCAAAGGACTGACTCCTCTCCACTTTTTGTTTTGATTTTTCAAAATGTTGTGTTGAGTTTATTCTCTGCCTTCTTCGCAGACCCAGACGGGCAGTGGGCTGAATGGAGTTTTTACTTCCAGCTAAGGGACGCCTCGCCCCGATGGATTTAGTTCCGCAGGTCGAGGAAAACCTGCAATGTTATGCTGAATTTATTTCAGCATCCATTGAGATTCTGAAACGAGTTCAGAATGACGAACGATTTATCAATGACATAATTACTCAATGACTTAATGACTAACGATTTTTCAATGACTCAATGACTATCGATTTTTCAATGACTTAATGACCAATGACTAAATGTTTTTCAAATGACTCAATGACCAATGAGTTAATGGCCAAATGTTTTCCAAATCCAAAATGCTGTCCTGGTGGTGCTATGAAAAAAGTGGAGAGGACTCAGTGCAAAGGGATATTGACAATTCAGTAATTTTAAATATGATTAAAGTATGAGTGAAGCAGTAAAAATAACTCTAAGGGACAAAGGGATTTTAGGAGGTTGTAATGGAAAAGGTCGGTGATATAGTCAATAAAAAAGTGATTACCGTTCAGAGATTTACATCCCTGCGAAGTATCCTTAAAACATTTAAAAAATTCCATACCCTACCGTTAATCCCGGTTATTGACGAAAATGGCATTCTTATCGGCATTATTTCTTTGAAGAACCTGATCGATATCTTCAAGCCCGCAGAACCAGAAATTCTAAAGACAATTCCATTCCTGGATGAAAGGCCGATTGAAATATCCGAAGTTGAGTTATCCCCGGAAATGGGACACCTGATCGTTGCCGAGGATATTATGGTAACCAAATTTCTCGCGGTTAATGAAGATGTTGCAGTTGAAGAGGCCTTCAGATTGATGAGGTTGCATAATCGGGACCAATTACCGGTGATAAATAAAGAAAAGAAATTTGTTGGATTTATTGGCCTCTTCGATGTTATCCTGAAAATTTTCAAGGAGAAAGGCATAATTTAAAAAATGCTGAACACCATCTTCAGTCTCGGGTTAATTCTAACCACCGGGCTGATTGGTGCAAAGCTCGTTAGATATCTCAAATTTCCAGCAGTAACGACTTATATAATACTCGGTATCCTTCTGGGCCCCCACCTGTTAAATATTATCTCTCCAGAGATTCTTAAGTCCTCGACATTTGTTTCCAATATTGCGCTTGGGCTGATCGCAGTAAGTCTGGGCCAGAATTTTACACTCACAAAATTACATTGCATCGGCAGAGCAGTATTTGCAATATCGATTGGTGAGGTAATCGGATCGTTCTGCCTTGTCTTTATCATTCTTTATGTAATTGCAAAAATATCCCTGCCCATTTCAATTCTCCTTGCCGCAATTGCACCCGCCACTGCCCCGGCCGCAGTGGTTATGGTAACCAGGGAATACCGAGCCCGAGGCCGCTTTACTGACACCCTTCTCGGTGTTGTCGCCATCGATGATGCCTGGGGTATAATTCTCTTTATTCTATATTCTTAAAATACATAAAATCTGCATCGAATCTTTTAATTTATACACTTGGTATGATTTTTCTAAATACTGGAATATCAATCACCTTGAATGTCTCGTTACTTCTATCAAATATGTCGCTGGGTGCTACAATTGCAAATAGAGTAAGGGTAAGCGAAGAAATTTTTGGCAATCTGAAACGATTCGACCCTCCTCTCTATCTTCTATTCTTCTTTCTTGCCGGTGCCAATCTTAAAATCGACCACATCCAGACATTGGGAATACTCGGTCTGATATTTGTATTGACCAGGCTTCCTGGAGAGATGTTCGGTGCATATATCGGTGCCCTGCTTGTAAATGCCGATGAGAAAATAAAAAAATACTTAGGCCTTGCCCTTGCACCACAGGCAGGAGTAGCAATTGGACTTGCCTTGGTAACAAAGAATTATTTCCCTGGCTATATCGGCACCACAATTCTCTCAACCATCATTATTACTACGGTAATATATGAATTGATTGGACCGGTCTTTGTTCGAATTGCATTAGAAAAGGCCGGTGAGATAAATACCTCACCTGAAGAGTATTGAATTAAGCCAGCAC
This sequence comes from Caldifarciminota bacterium 4484_100, assembly GCA_002049785.1. Taxonomy (GTDB): domain Bacteria; phylum Hydrothermota; class Tepidihabitantia; order SM23-42; family SM23-42; genus 4484-100. The sequence goes on along the minus strand of MUKB01000112.1, from coordinate 6,460 downwards.
TACCTTATTTCTTCCTGACATCTTTCCTTTATACATCGCCTTATCTGCAGCACCGATTAATCCGTCACGATTCTTTGCATCTTCAGGATAGGACGCCACACCGAGTGTAACCGAAATTTTGAATTTCTTATTGCCAAAGGCATAAAATGGTTCCTGGTTTATTTCCTTCCTTATCCTTTCTGCAATAACTGCCGCGGTCTTCTTATCGGTAAAGGGTAGAATGACAATATATTCATCGCCTCCATAACGCACCAGCACATCGTCCTTGCGCACCACCTTGCGCATTCGCTCCGCAACCCGCTTTAAAGTTTCACTTCCAACAAGATGACCATAATTATCATCCACGAGCTTAAAGAAATCGATATCGAGAAAGATTAAAGATATTACACTATGTCCTGGTTTCCGCTTAATCAGAAAATTGTCAAGGTACTGATTACAGTATCGAACATTATATAATTTGGTTAAATCATCAACCAGAGTGGCCTTTTCCATCCGTCGATACATATCTGCCTTTTCCAGGGCGATTGTAAGATGGGCGACCAGATTCTCAAAAATCTTCAAATCATCCTGGTTAAAAGGTTCCCCCCCGATTTTATTCACTACCTCAACTACACCAATAATTCGATCCCGACTCTTCATCGGCACACAAAGGATGGACTTCGTTGTAAACTTAGTCTTCTTATCAACCCCTGAATAGAATCTTGGATCCTTACTCACATCTGGAACAATTAATGACCTTCCATAACGGGCGACCCAGCCAGCAACCCCCTGGCCTACCTTCAAACGCATACCAAGAAGCTTCTTCCCCGCCTCGCCGGTTGCGGCCTCAAAGATAAGTTCTTGCCGTTCCTGATCAAGGAGTAATACCGACCAGCCTTCCGCCTTAATCAGATGGGCGATCTTCTCCATAATAATTCTAAAAATCTCTTTTGGCTCTAATGAAGAGTTGATCGCCTGAACAATTTCGTTCAATCCCTGCAGTTCCTGGACCCGCTGTTTCAAAGAGGCGACCGCCTTCAAATTACTCAATATCTCACTCCGCCTTTGGGCTGCTTTGTTTATCACCGACTTGAGATAATCAAGACGATAGGGCCGAAAAACCAAACCCTCCACCCCCAGATATATGAGCCTCTCATAATCTATAGAAGAACCCTTCTCAACAATCACAATAATAGGTATGTGCTGATCCAGTTTCTTCAACCTCTCAATCTTTTTTATCGCCGACTCATCAAGAATTATGATGTCAAACCTTCTTTTGCATAATTTTCGGCTGATCTCTCTAATATTCATAACCGCGGTCCAGTTGAAACCCAGGTCATGCAAGTTTCTTGCCAGGGTTGCCAATCGTAGCCGGTCCGGATCGTAGATCAGGATTTCCATCAGAGATTCAATATTTCGTATATCAACTTAACCTTTTTCTTATCTGGTGTAAAAAGATTCCCATCCTTATCCAGCAGGAGTTCATCAGGCCGTGTCTCCACCAAGGCATTAATTTTATTCAGCTCCTCAAGGAAATGAATGCCCTTAGGCTTCATTAAGACCTTCTGATCCGAAAATCGATACATATGTTCCTTCTGCAGGATACTCTGCACCGCCTTAAGATATTCCTCGAAATCTTCTTTTTCAACCACATACTCAAAATTTTCGATATTGAGTACAAAATTAACCAATGTCGGAAGATCGCAGATAACAACCGACCGCCCAGGTTGTCTCTCCATAGAATAGAGATGGGCATCTGCGATTATCGGTCCTACCAGGTCCGGATCTCCGTAAGAGTTGGCGCAGAAGACCACATCCCGATCCGGTATACCTGATGCGATACCGACACCGATCCTAAAAAGGCTTTTAAATTCAGGTGGTAATAGGGCGTAAGTAATACCATCAAGTTCTAAAGTTCGTTCAGCAACATCGGCAAACCATTCACGATAATGGATAAAATTCGCCCGGATAAATTCTTCAGCCCGCTGCACCATATCCCGGGCACAGAGAATCGCCCTCTTGGCCGAATCCATTGCTGGAATCAGATTAAATTCAGCACCAGAAAATATTGAGTAACGAAGTTTCATCCCTCGACCAGTCACCGACTCAGTATAAAGATGATTATACATAGACTCGGAATTTTCAGCGAACCAGACCAGCCCTCCATCACCTGTATCCTTGAGCAGGAACCCGCCATAACGTTTGACCACCTCAGCCATCTCACGGGCAAACTTATATTTTACCCTCTGTTCCTTTACCGCATCATGCAATTTTATTCCCATATATGATGAACCACGGATATCGTAAATCAGAATAGTAATACACTTACGATATGTCTCGGCATATTTTACAATGTCTTCAGGAAAGGTATGTTGTTCTTTCAAATGCAGAACACCTTTACCCTGCAGGGTGAGGGCATATAAATTTGCCTGATCAAGAACCACCCGCCTCGGCGCATTCGCAGGCGGTGGGAATTGAAAAACATATACTCCTCATATATTTCAGAGAGCTTCTTTCTTCTATTCAGTTCCCGCTTATCTGCAGCATATTTCAATTGCTCCTCCTGCTCCAGAAAGGCCTGGATCTCCTTCTCCCTCCTCTCATAATCCTTCAGATGGTAGACATTACCGAGAAATAGTCGATCCAGCCGTGAGAATAGGTTTGCAACCTTCTGGGTGATAATATTTACATCGGTTCCCTTGGCGACATCATTCTCGATGATGTTTCTCAAATTCTGGTTTGCTTCAAGATAAAGTCCTTCAAGCTGTTCTTTGAGACGTAATGCGTAAAGGTTGATCTCCTTCAGTTCGGCAAGCATCTTGCCCTTAAGCTCTTTGAGCATCGAGGACAGCTTTCTAACCAGTTTTAGAAATGAAGATTCAGAAAGATAGTCCAGATAGACACGCGGAATCTTTTTTATCGCTTCGTTGATATCGGTAAAACCCAACTTTTCAATATCCGCAAGAAATACCGGAAAAAGGTTCTCGACCCGTGCCCCGAGTATACTCTTATGAATTGCAAGAAAGATTTCCGGCGAAAATGAAGCCCTGCGCAGTTCATCCTTAAGTTCATAGATAAACTTCTTGTTACTCACCTGGTCGATGATTGAAATACACTCCTTCGGACATCTCTCCTTCAATCCTGCAGGTATCGGTAATCCCATCTTTTTGTGTCCGATATAAAGTGCCAGCTCGTAACCTTCATATTCATCCAATCGTCTTCCCAGCCAGATAATGAAGTTATTGCGATTGCGGAAGATATCTATAACCTCCTGTGTAATACCAAGGCAACTCAGTCCTTGTTCGATACTGGTAAGATTTTTCTTATAATGAACCGGATTGATAAATCTTTCCTTAAGGAGTTTACAATAATGACTGTTTTCATCAATATATCTCTGAAATTCACCTATACGATATCTATTCATCTCCCTAACTCGGTTGAAATTTCAAAAAGAAACTTACCACGGCCACCTTTGCCATCCTTTATCTCTCCAGTCTCATCAATCACAATATCATTCACACCAACAAGAATTTTGATGCTACCTGGATGCTTTATCTCCTGTCCGAAGTCAGAAACAAATATCTTATAGAGGTCAAGAATGAACCCTTTCCTCGAGACCTTCTGATTTATCCAGTACTCCAACCCCTGTTCTGTATCGAGTAACATCGGGTCAATCCTGAGACCGGATTCACTCAAAAACGAAAACTTATCGACATTCAATAATACATTATATACAGTAGCATCATCGCAGACTATGGTTGACCTGCCCTTGGCCTTGATCTTGGAATAGAAATTCGCCTCCCGCACAAGCATTCCGGTAACATCAAATTCTCCGAATGCATTCTTATCGAGATAGACCTCCTTGGGATATTGGCCTGATGCGATACCAACTCCGATCTGGAAGATTGTCTTATAAGATGGTGGAAGGGTCGCATAGGTAATTCCCTCAAAATTTATCTTCCTCTCCTCTGCATCGCGGAACCAGTTCTTATATTTATGTATATTCTCCTCCACAAAGGTTTCAGCATCCTTGACCATCTGCAAACTACTTCTTACAACCGAAAGTACATTTCCCGGTTCAGGAACCAGAGTCTTATTATTTTTGATATCATAATGGTTGGCAGCAAATAGAATTATCCCTCCGTCGCCGGTATCTTTAATCGGAATACCTCCATATTTCTCCGCCGCCGAAAGCATTGACTCCTGGAAAAGGTTTCGAATCTCACTCTCCTTTTTTGCATCCCGCAATTTCGTTCCCATAAAAGTCGAACCGCGGATATCATAAACCAGTATTGACACAAGGTTCTTATAGCGTGAAATATTCAATCTCACTTCCTCACCTGTTCTTTTTGGTTGAACCCTGATATCCTTCTCCACCACTAAGGCTCGCTCAGCAAGCACCTCTTCTCCCAAATAACGTATCCCTTCACTCGATACCACACCCGATAACTTAGGATAATAATCAATCATCTCTTCAAGAAGCAGGGCCTTCACAAAAGGTTCAATAACATCCTGGACAATTTCATAAAATTTTTCATTAATCATATTAATATTATACTTCTCCTTCAAAAAACCTCCGACCTTATAATTGGCCATAACCCGCATTGCGGATTGATTATTTTTAATCTCGCCCATTACATTCTTGATAACTGTCTGTATCGGTTCCTCATCAAATTTCTTTTTCGGTTCAAACAATAGAATGATTAAAGGATCCCACTCATTTCTGGTGATAAATTTGGTCAAATCATTCAATTTAAAATTGAGAATCGCATTCAAACTGTTTTCTTGTTCAAGATATACCTGATACTCTCCCTTCAAAATCTTCAAATCATATCCCTGGCTTACCAAACTCCGCTTCAGCCTTTTTATCATATTCTCAATAGATTCTTCCGTGGAGAAATCCTCGGTCAGATGCACCAGATTATCAGCCAGAGAGCTTGTAATATCCTTTATCTTGCTCCTGATACTCAGCATTTTATGTTCAATCTTTTCCCGACGCAGTTTAATATCACCCACCATCGCACGCGCCTGATTTTTTAAGGCCTCAAGAATTTCACTGAGGGCCTGGTCATCAGGAAAGAAAAAATATGAATTGAATATTTCAATAAGACCTTTCTTATCAAGGGTTCTATTTTTGGCAATAGAATCCAGTATCTCTTTCTTACCCCGGGTATAGTAGAGTGAAATTATGTTTCGGTAGATTGCGGAAAATATCGGTTCGGGCAATCCCTTTCCAAGAAATTTATTGGCCAGAAGTTTCAGGGTTTCATTATGCCCACATTTCGGAAGCAGCGGTAGCTGTTCATAGGAGTCACTAATCAAACCATCATGTATCGGGGTAAATTTTGCCAATGAATGTCTTATGTAAGCAAATAGCTGATTTACGACCTTACCGAAACGTTCAGATATCACTATCTTCTTATCGACATTTTTATCCATAATATATTTCGTTAAGAGATCACGCAGTAATTTTCGATTGACGATTTCAAATATCATAACCCGCTCACTATGTCTTCCCACGAATCGTTCATAGATTTCAAATAATGTCTTGTTATACCTTTCAAAAAACTTCTCCCAGCGCGTTACCTGAGTTTCATCATCAAGGAAGGTGAGGTAATTTGAAACAAACTCCTCCTGAAGAGAGAATATCTTCCGCCCGAGATAGACCAATTCTTTACCCTTCTTCCCTTCCAAATATTTTACAAAATTGTCCTGCGGACATATTCTCTTCAGAACCCAATAGTATCGTCTGAAGTTTATCGTATCCCGATACCGCTTTTCAAGATTCTTATAATAAGGGGTCTCCTGAATTATGATGTCCTCAAACTCATTTTTTAGCATTGTAACGTTCCTTTGCAGCAAGGTGTTCACGATAAGTTCGAGAAAAATGATGCCTTCCATTCCCCATCGAAACAAAGTAGAGGTAATCGACCTGGGCTGGATAGAGAACCGCCTCTAACGAAGCCATCCCTGGTGAACATATCGGACCCGGAGGCAGACCGAGGTTTTGATAAGTATTAAAGGGCGATTTGAGCAAAAGTTCTTTCTCTCTGAGTCTGCGATGCGGAACCTCCTTATGCATAAGTCTCATTGCATATAGCACCGTTGCACAGGATTCCAAGGGTCGGTTCTTCTCAAGCCGATTCATAAAAACCCGGGCAATGATGGGCCGCTCATCCTCAAACTTTGCCTCTTTCTCCACGATTGAGGCAAGGGTGATTATCTTATACAGTGAATCCTTAGTTTTAATATCAAATTTTTGTATGTGTCTTCGGAAATTTACAATGAAGGTTCGAATGATCCCGGTATCACCCTGGGTCTCATTCAAGAGATAGGTATCAGGGAAGAAATAGCCCTCCAAGCTCTTTCCCTTCAAACCCAGACTTTGAATGAATTTCTGGTCGAAGCATAAATTTATAAATTCTGATTTATTGACGAGCCCTTGATTCTGTAAAATTTCAGCAACTTCAAAGATTGTAAG
>MUKB01000019.1 GCA_002049785.1 Caldifarciminota bacterium 4484_100 | reverse complement strand
AAATTATAACTTTAATAAATCAGTTGTCAAGGGCCGCTTTTTCAAATCCGAAATTCGAAATCTGAAATGGTTTATCTGGTTTCTCTGGTTTTTCTGGTTGAAAAGATTTAGACCCTGAAACGAGTTCAGGGTGACATCTTCTTTTTTTAAATCCGAAATTCGAAATGCCTGTCATGCTGAATTTATTTCAGCATCCCTGGTTTAACGCTTTTTCAATCACTTTTAACTTAACTCTGACAATGACTTAATAACCAATAACTCAATGACTAACGATTTTCCAAATCCGAAATGCCGTTACGGTTATTGACGAGGTCGAAAAAAGGGATAAAATGGTATTATGAAAGAAGAGATGATGCATCCCTTGATCGATAAAGAGAAGCAGAAGATTGCGAAAAGATACCGCAATGATAATTTAAAGACCTGACTGTTTTCTTCTACTTCCTTTTTCTCTTTATCACCTATTCAATAGTTACCTTTCCATTAACCTATGTTCAGGGATATGTAATTGAACATAGATACAACTTCTCAACCCAGAATTTTAAGGTCTGGTTTATCGACTGGTTAAAATCACTCGGCGTCTCTTTTATCCTCGGTCTTATCATCATCGAAATTATCTATTATATCATTCCTGCATCTAAAAACCTCTGGTGGTTTTGGCTTGCACTGATAATGATAATCTTCAGTGTTATCCTTGCAAATCTGTTTCCGGTCTTGGTCATCCCGCTTTTCTATAAAACATCACCACTTACTGATGAAGAGGTTACTCAGAAAATTTATAACCTCTGTGAAAGGGCGAACCTGAAAATCAAGGGGCTCTACACCATAAATCTGAGCAGTAAAACAAAAAAGGCAAATGCTGCGGTTGTAGGATTGGGAAATACAAAGAGAATCCTTTTAGGTGATAACCTTCTCAACAACTTCGAACTCGACGAGATACTATCCGCCCTGGCCCATGAAATCACCCATTATCAGGAACACCATATCTGGTGGTTGATTATCTGGCAGTCGGCGATTACTTTTGTCCTATTTTTTATCTTTTTTAAAATCAGTCCGTTCTTTTATGCCTTGGCTGGATTCAAGAATATATCTGACATCGGGGCCTTTCCCCTGTTGATCGCAATATTTGTAATACTTACCTTTCTATTCAAACCGCTCGGTTCAGCAATCTCAAGATACTATGAACGGCGTGCCGACGCCGGGGCGATTAAATTGACCGAAAACCCTGAGGCCTTTATTCGATTAATTGCCAGATTCTGTAATGAACAGCTCACTATCGCCTATCCCAGTCCGCTAATTGAATGGTATGCATATTCCCACCCATCACCCGGCAAAAGAATCTCATTTGCTGAAATCTGGAAAAAAGGATAGAACCTGCACAAAAATATTGACTTTTTTGGAATTTTGATTATTATTATTTTCTATGTTGAGAAAAATTAACCTTAAAAACGGAAAAGATAAATGGAGGTCTTATGGACCCTATCGCTGATATGCTAACGATTATCAGGAATGGATGCCGGGTTCAGAAGCAGGAGGTCACGGTTCCTTATTCGCGGCTGAAGACGGAAATCTTGAGGGTGATGCTTGAAGAGGGATTTATCAATAACTTTACCCTCGATTCTAAAAAACGGACCATCACGATTATGCTCAAGTATGCCAAGAACGGTGAATCGGTGATTCGCAACCTGAAACGAATCTCCAAGTGCTCACGCCGGGTCTATGTCTCACATAATGAGATTCCCAGAGTCCTCTCAGGAATGGGTATTGCGATTCTTACGACCTCAAAAGGTGTTTTGAGTGACCGGGAGGCAAGGCGTATGAAGGTAGGCGGCGAAGTGATCGCCTATGTCTACTAAAAGGAGGTAATGGATGTCAAAGAACCGTTTTCGTCCTGTGCCGATTCCAGAAAAGGTGAAGGTCAACATAACCAACTCTGAGCTCAAAGTCACCGGGCCTCTGGGCAACCTGAATCTGAGATTGAGTAATCGGGTGAAGATCGAACTTACCGAAAATCAGCTCTTTGTAAAGAATCAGGACAATAGTAAGGAGTCATTTTCCCATCAGGGAACAATGAGGTCATTAATAAGCAATATGATTGAGGGTGTGACCAAGGGCTTCCAGAAAACTCTGATTATCGAAGGGACCGGTTATCGCGCTCAGCTGAGTGGAAACAAACTTCAGTTATTTTTGGGTTTTTCCAAACCGAAGACAATCATCCTGCCTTCTGAGATTAAATGCGAACTCAAGGTTATCAAAAGTGCCGAGAAGGGTGATCTGACCTATATCACCATAAAGGGCATTGACAAACAGCTGGTGGGCGATGTTGCAGCACGGATAAGAAAGACAAGAATTCCAGACCCCTATAAACACAAGGGTGTGCGTTATGCGGATGAGGTTTTGAGAAAGAAGATTGGAAAACGGGCTGTGGTCCAGGCCTAAGGAGCGGAATTGGGTTTTATCGGCAGAAAACGAAGACATATCCGGGTGCGCAAGAAAATCTCCGGAACACCGGACCGTCCCCGACTCTGTGTCTTCCGGAGTAATCGTCATATCTATGCACAATTCATCGATGATACAAAACAACGTGTGTTATTGGGCGCCTCTTCACTTCAACTAAAAAGAATAAAGGGTAAAAATAAGGTGGCGGTCGCCTATGAGTTGGGCAAATATATAGGCAAGCTTGCCCTTGAAAAAGGGATTGAAAAGGTCGCCTTTGACCGGGCCGGATATAAATACCACGGCAGGGTTAAGGCCCTGGCCGATGGGGCGCGCGAGGCCGGTCTAAAATTCTAAGGGAGAATCGATGATTGATACTACATCGCAATTTGTCGAAAAGTTGATTGAACTGAAAAGGGTCTCCAAGGTGGTCAAGGGTGGAAAGAGGTTGAAATTATATGCCTGTGTTGTGGTGGGTGATGGTGCGGGAAAGGTGGGAATCGGCCATGCTAAATCCGCTGAGGTCGCCCCTGCAATAAAGAAGGCAACCGAAATCGCCAAGAAGAAGATGGTTAAGGTGGATGTGTCCGAGGGCACGATACTCCATACGGTGCTGGGTAAATTCTGTGCCAGCAAGGTCCTTCTAAAACCCGCCCGACCAGGAACCGGAATTATCGCCTCCAATGCAGTGCGTGCAGTGTGTGAAGCAGTAGGGATTAAAAATATTCTGACCAAATCGCTCGGTTCCCACAACCCCACGAATCTTGCACGAGCAACAATCAATGCACTCAGTTCGATCCGTCCGGTACGTCTTGTGGCTGAAATGCGCAATAAACCGTTAGAATATTTTATAAAAAAGAGGAGTGATGAGGAGAAAAAAGAAGTTAAAGGTGATATTAAAGAAGAGTCCAATCGACAAGATAAAGAAACATAAATTAACCCTCAAGGCATGGCTCAGGCCACGGTAAGACCTCAACCCGGGGGCATAAGGGTCATAAATCGAGGTCCGGTTATCGACGCAAATCCGGGTTTGAAGGCGGGCAGATGCCACTTACCCGACGCATCCCGAAAAGGGGGTTCAGGAATATCTTCAAAGAAGAATATGAGATTCTAAACCTTAAAGACCTGAACCGATTTGAGCCCGATACCGTAATCACCCCGGAATTTCTGAAAGAGAAGGGAATCATCAAAGGCAAACATAAATTGAAGATCCTCGGGATGGGCGAATTAAAAATTCCGCTCCATATCAAGGCCCATAAATTCTCAAAGTCCGCCCAGGAGAAGATCGCCCAGGCCAAAGGAAAGATGGAAGTGCTCTGATGGTTTCCACCTTCGCCAATATCTTTAAGGTCCCAGAATTAAAAAAGAAGCTGGGATTCACACTCTTTGCCATTGCAGTATATCGACTCGGTTCCCATCTACCTCTGCCCGGTATAAATGCCCAGGCATTGGGTCTTTTGATGCAGCAGTTAAAACAGCAGGGTTCAATATTGGGGATATACGATATATTTGTTGGTGGTGCACTATCCCGGGCCGCAATCCTCTTCTTGGGGGTGATGCCTTATATCTCGGCCTCAATCATCTTCCAGTTATTGGGTTCGGTCTTTCCCCAGATTGAGAAACTCCAGCGCGACCAGGCAGGCCGGAGAAAGATTACCCAGTATACCAGGTATCTGACCGTAGGTCTGGCTGCATTCCAGGCGATCGGCATTTCGATATACTTAGAAAGTCAGAAATTCACCGCCCCCACCGGCGCAACAATGGCAATCGTCTATCACCCGGGATGGCTTTTCCGGCTCACCACAATGCTCACCCTGACCTGCGGGGCGATCTTTGCGATGTGGATTGGTGAACAGATAACAGAAAAAGGTATCGGTAATGGAATCTCTTTTCTCATCTTTATCGGTTGTCTTGATGACTACCCGCGCTATTTTATCCGGACTGCCCAGCTTGTAATGACCCAGGGGCTCTCTCTGGTTAACCTTATTGTCGTAATAATAATAATGTTCTTGATTGTGGCTGCGGTGGTGGTAATGACCCAGGCAACAAGAAGGATCCCGGTTCAATATCCAAAGCGGATTGTCGGACGCAGGATGTATGGAGGGCAGTCAACCTTTCTGCCTTTACGAGTGAATACTGCCGGTGTGATACCGATTATCTTCGCCCAATCCCTGGTTGTTTTTCCAGCAACAATCGCCTCTTATCTACCCCAGCTCAAAGAATTCACCCAGCTCTTCCGACCGGGATTCTGGATCTATGACCTCACATTCTTCCTGCTGATTGTCTTCTTTACATATTTTTACACATCAATCATCTTCAACCCTGCGGAGCTTGCCGACAATATGAAGAGATACGGCGGTTTTATCCCTGGAATCAGACCTGGGCAGCGCACTGCAGACTATGTCGACGGGGTCCTGAGTCGCATTACCTTACCCGGTGCGCTCTTCCTTGGATTCATTGCCCTTGTTCCCTGGTATCTGATCAATTTCCTCAGTGTGCCATTCTACTTTGGTGGAACAACACTCTTAATTATTGTCGGAGTCGCCCTTGATACCCTGCAGCAGATTGAATCCCAGCTAATGATGTATCATTACGAAGGTTTTATGAAACGGGGCCGGATTCGGGGCAGGAGGCGATGAGAATTGTTCTGTTCGGACCTCCTGGTGTGGGCAAAGGAACCCAGGCCGAACTACTGGCCGACCGTTACCATCTTATAAAATTTTCGATGGGAGATATGTTGAGACAGGAGGTTGCAGTTAACAGTTCTGTAGGAAGAAGGGCCGAACCATTTCTAAAGGCAGGGCATCTCGTTCCTGATAATATCATATTCGATATGGTCAATAACTTTCTCATTGAATATCAGAACCAGGATATCCTTTTTGACGGATTTCCCAGAAATCTGAATCAGGCTCGAACCTTAGAACAGAGCCTTGCCCAATTATCGCAGAAGATTGACATTGCCTTGGAACTTTATCTTCCAGATCAAGAAATTATTAAAAGGCTGGAAAATCGACGCTATTGTCCGAGTTGTGGCAGGATATACAATTGTCTTACTGACCCGCCAAAGATAAAAGGTGTATGTGATGAATGCGGCAAGAAACTTATCAAAAGGGAGGACGACCAGGAATCGGTGATACGACGGCGCTTGGAGGTCTATGAACAGGAGACCCGACCTCTCACTGAATACTATAAAGAGCTGAATGTCTATAAGAAGATTGATGCATCAGTGACCAAGGAACAAATTTTTAAGAAAATTTCTGAAATCATAAATGGCTATACCGATAAAAAATGATGAGGCAATCAGAAAAATTACTGTTGCGGGGAATATTATCTACGAGATATTCAAGATGATATCAGAGATGAACCTTGAGGGTAAGTGCACAATCGACTTGAACAACCAGATTGATACCTGGATTAGGGAACGGGGAGGTTATCCTGCGTTTCTAAACTATCGCGGTTTTCCCAGAAGTTGCTGTATCTCTATCAATGATGAAGTTGTGCATGGTATACCATCGGACCGTGTAATTCGCAATGGCGACCTCGTCAAGATTGACCTCGGGGTAAAGTATCAAGGCTATATCGCGGATGCGGCACGAACCTATCCTGTGGGTGAAATATCAGCCGAGGCCCGTAACCTTATGGTAATAACAAAACAGGCCTTAAAGGCGGGCATTGCCCAGGCACGTGCAGGCAACCATATCTCTGATATATCCCGGGCGATTCAGGAAACCGCGGAATCTGCTGGTTACAGTGTTGTGCGTGAACTGACCGGACATGGTGTCGGTGAAAACCTCCACGAGGAACCGATAATCCCGAATTATCTCGGCCCTGGCTCTGATCCTCTGATTAAACCGGGTATGGTTCTGGCGATAGAACCGATGGTGAATATGGGCGGATATGAGGTGTGTACCGCAGAGAATGGTTGGACCATAACCACAATGGACAACTCTCTATCCTGCCATTTTGAGGATACAATCGCGATACTGAAGAATGGTATCTTGAATACCACACGGGTAGGAGAAAATTAGTTATGGCACGAAAGGATTTAATCCAGACTGAAGGCACAATAATTGAGACCCTTCCCAATGCGATGTTTCGGGTAGAACTTGATAACGGACATAAGGTGCTGGCCCATGTCTCGGGTAAGATGCGGATGAGTTACATCAAGATTCTACCCGGGGATCGAGTTCTACTTGAACTGTCTCCTTATGATCTTTCCCGAGGAAGGATTGTCTGGCGCTATAAATAACTTGATTATTTTTTAATTTTATATATAATAAAGGTTTAAGGAGGTTATGTGAAGGTTAAATCTTCGGTCAAAAAAAGGTGTGTGTCTTGCCGAATTATCAAACGGAAAGGTGTGGTAATGGTGATCTGCAAAAACCCACGCCATAAACAGCGTCAGGGATGATGGCCACACCTATACATATAAAATTTACTGGGGTTATGGACCGTTTCTGTCCTATCCCCGGATTGATAATTGAACAAAAGCAGGGAGGACTATGCCAAGAATAGCAGGTGTTGATCTACCACCCAATAAAAAGGTGGAATATGGTTTGACTGCCATATTCGGCATTGGATTGAGCACCGCCCAGAAGATAATTAAAGAGGCAGGCATTGATGCGACAAAAAAAATTAAGGACCTGAGTGATGATGAAGTTACGCGTATCCGAAAGCTCATTGAAACCAATTACCGGGTAGAAGGAGCTCTACGGGCCGAGATTGCCGCGGATATCAAAAGGCTCATCGATATCGGGTCGTACCGAGGTCTGAGGCATAAACATGGGTTACCGGTAAGGGGTCAGCGCACTCGAACAAATGCCCGCACACGAAAGGGTAAGAAGAAGACGGTTGCAGTCCACAAAGGAACACCTGGAGGTAAGAAATGAAAAAAACAAGGACATCTCGCAGAAGAAGGATGCCTTCCCGTCGTAAGAAATCCGCCCATATCGAACAGGTCTGTATCGCCAGTATCTATGCAAGTTTTAACAACACCATCATATCAATCTGTGATGCCAAGGGAAATGTTCTATGCTGGTCATCTTCAGGCAGGATTGGATTCAAGGGAACAAAAAAAGGCACCGCCTATGCCGCACATCAATCAGCCGAGGCCGTGGCCCGGGAGGCACTTGCCCTGGGGGTCAAGAAGATTGAAGTGCGGATTAAAGGTCCTGGTCCGGGCCGGGAGGCGGCAATTCGAACCCTGCAAACCGTGGGTCTGACAATCGTCGCAATAAAGGATGTTACACCTCTTCCCCACAATGGATGCAAACCACCAAGAAGGAGAAGGGTATAATGGCTCGCTATATTGGCGCCCGCTGCAAGATCTGCCGACGCGAAGGTGAAAAACTCTTCCTGCGCGGTAGCCGATGCTACACAGATAAATGTTCCTTTACAAGAAGGGGATATCCTCCTGGAACCCACGGCAAGATTGGAAGGCGTAAACTCACATCCTATGCCACTCACCTTCGAGAAAAGCAGAAGGTAAAGGCGGTCTATGGTGTCCTGGAACGCCCGTTCCGAAAGATATTTGCTGAAGCCGCACGCCGCCCCGGCAACACCGGTGAAAATCTCTTAATCCTGCTTGAGCGGAGGCTCGATAATGTGGTTTATCAACTCGGTATTGCCTCTTCAAGGGCACAGGCCCGTCAGCTCATCAGGCATGGTCACATTCTCATTGATGGTAAAAAAGTTGATATCCCATCATACCAGGTCAAGGTAAATCAGGTGATAAAACTGACCGATGAGATGAAGAAAAACCCGGTTGTAAAAAAATCTCTGGAAGAACGTGACCCTGAAAAAATTGTCCCCTGGTTAAAATTCAATCGCGATGAGATCTCTGCCACGGTTGTCCGATTGCCTAAGCGTGAAGATATTACTATCCCCATTCAGGAAAGTTTAATTGTTGAGTTTTATTCAAAATAGAGGAGAACTATGGCACTCAAGCCGATGGTAATGCCACAAAAAATTGAAATTGATAAAAAAGTAACAACCGATAATTTTGGGAGATTCATCCTTTCACCATTAGAAAGGGGTTTCGGCGTAACCATAGGAAATTCCATAAGGAGGATGCTCCTTTCTGCAATTCAGGGTGCAGCGATTACCCAGGTGCGGATCGGTGATATCCTTCAGGAGTTTTCAACCATTCCCGGAGTATATGAGGATGTCGTTGAAATCATATTGAACTTAAAAAAGGTCAGGGTGAAGTTGATGAGTGACAAACCCGCCACGCTCAGAATGAAGATAAAGGGCAAAAAAGAGTATTTTGCCGAGGACATCGAAAAAAATCCAGAGGTTATGATTGCAACCCCGAAGCAGAAAATCCTGACCGTCACCGGTTCCAAGTTGAACCTTGAAATGGAGATGGTGGTCGAGGCAGGAAGGGGATATGTCCCGGCTGAACTACTCAAACGAACCGATGCTCCGGTGGGCACGATATTTCTGGATGCAATATTCTCACCGGTCCTTTCAGTGAACTTCAATGTAACCAATACTCGTGTAGGCACTAGAACCGATTATGACCATCTGGTGATCGATGTCAAGACTGATGGCACAATCAGCCCGATCGAGGCAATTGTCGAAGGTGCCAGTCTCTTAAAACATCACCTCAGTTTTATTACCAGTTTAGGCGTAGAACCGGAATTCACCTCCAAGGAACAACTGGATGCTGAGCACCGCCGGATCCGTGAGATACTCAAACGAAGTATCGACGAACTGGAGATTTCAGTGCGGGCGTCAAACTGTCTAAAGAATGAAAAGATTCAGACAATCGGTGATCTTGTCCGTAAGAGCGGTAAAGAACTCCTTACCTACGAAAACTTCGGAAGGAAATCGTTGAAAGAGCTGGAAAAGAATCTGGCAAAACTCGGCCTCCACTTGGAGATGGAAGTGGATAAGTATCTTAAGGAGGACATCTAAGCGATGAGACACGGCGTGCGTAAAAAGAAGCTTGGCCGAACAAAGGAACACCGCCTTGCCCTGCTCAAGAACCTGTGTCGTTCCCTCTTCATCCATGAAAAAATAAAAACCACCCTGCCCAAGGCAAAAGAAGCAAGACGACTGGCTGAACGACTGATTGAATATGCCAAACAGAATGACCTCCCTGCAAAAAGGCAGATCTATCGCTATATTCCTGACCACAAACTTGTTAAGATTATCTGTGATGAAATCGGACCCAGATTCGCCTCCCGTGAGGGCGGTTATACCCGAATCTATCGTCTCGGTCCCAGACTGGGTGATGGTGCCGAGCTCGCAATCCTTGAACTGGTAGAACAGGGTGACCCATCAAATATTGCCTTAAGAAGAAAATTGATTGAAAGACGTAAGGTCGAGGTTGAAGAAAATAAAAAAGGCAAAAAGAAAGAAAAACAGAAAAAACCAAAAAAGACGAAGTCGAAATAGACCTGAACCCAAATTCAAGCCACCCCTCTGTTCAAGTACACTATCTACTTAAATAATGGTTTCTATAAAATCATCAATCGACAATCTTCGCATTGGACCAGTTTTGTTTATCAGCCTCATCCTTCTAAAAATGGGTTGTATAAGTACAAAGATTACCACAAAAACTCTTACTCAACCAGAATTCAGACGCGGCCTCTGGGTCAGGGCCTCAGCCACAGCATCACCTGATTCCATCCCTCGAATAGTCGAACTTATTGAACAATTGGGGATTACCGACCTCTTTGTCCAAATAGTTGTGGGTGGCTATGCATACTATCACTCACAATATCTACCACGCAGTCAATATCTGTCACGGATTTCACCACCCCAATTTGATCCGCTCGATTCACTTCTGAGCACCCTGAGGAACAGACCGGTAAAGGTCCATGCCTGGGTCAACACCTTTCTTGTCTGGTCTATGAATTCACCGCCCGATTCAGAGAGCCATCTCTACTACACCCATCCTGAATGGTTTATAAAAGACATAAACAATCATTCGATTATAAACTATCCGTTTATCACCTGGCAGGATATGAATCTTGAAGGCCTCTATTTGGACCCGGCACAAAAATCGGTTCAGAATTTTATCGTTAAAATATGCCAGGAAATCAGTTTTAAATATCCGGTTGATGGAATCCACCTCGATTTTATTCGCTATCCAGGATTCTTCTTCGGTCTGGGTGAAGCCGATGAATCTGCACTGTTTGCGTGTATGGATGTAAATAGTCTTGGCTGGCTAAATCTTTCCCGATATCCAGAGCTAAAATTCATTCAACGCTGGAAGATCTGGCATTACTGGATGCTCAATAGATTGAGGGAACAGAATATTCGCCGTCTCATAACCCGGGTCCGGGCAAGCATCAAGAAAGATTGTCTGCTCTCCGCAGCACTCTTTGCCCATCCTGCTGTTGCCCGCTTTCGCTTTGCCCAGAACTGGCTCCAGTGGGATGGCCTTGATCTACCGGTGATAATGTCCTATACCCGTGATATTAAGAAATTTGAAAGGATAGTAAAATATACACTCGCTAAATGTGCAGATGCAATCTTTGGTATTGGAATTCTCTGGCCGGATATGGAAGATGAAGCAATCTGGGAGGTAAAACTGGTTGAAAAACTTGGTAGTGCCGGAATATCATTCTTCGACTATACAACGATTCGGGATACAATCTTCGACCTTGCCCAATGCAGAACCGGTGCCATCGATAAAGAGGTCCTGTTTAAGGATACAACTTCTTTCCCGGAATATGATAATGTTTTCGCTGAACTACCAGATTCTGATTGGGTAGCCCGGGGCAAAGAAAATGTCATCTGGGGTGAGGATCTGGAGTTTGCAGGTTTTCTGCTTTCGCTTTCACTCAATCCAATTCAGGAATTAAAAAAATTACACCTTTCTCAAAGAGAATTTGTCAAGTTTATCCGGAATGATGTTGCGGCATTTCGATATTTAGATCAAGCAGTATTTCCCTTAACCGACACCCTTATTCAACCGCCTGGTGTAGTAATACACTACACATTTATCCCTGAGTCTGAAATCGATACCAACAGAACAATAAATCCTGATAGTTTATTAGATAAACTCAATCAAGATGCGTTTATCTATCCTGAAGCGGGCAATAAATTCATCAACGATCTTTTTAAAAAAGATACCGGAACAATAAATACCTTTTCTACTGCCCGAGGTCTATATGTCTATAAGGTGGTAGAACAGATAAAGGGTGGGAACCGAATTCTGCAGGAAAGGGTGAAAAGAGAAAATCTACCAATCTATAAATATTGGACTATTAATAAACGATTGACATCCATAAAGTTAGGACTATAATGTATCAAAGGAGATATGATGTTTGAGACTTTAAAAAATATTGGAATTAAGGTTGATGCCGACTATTTTGATATCCGTTACGAAAAGAAGAGTGAGACTAAAATTATTTTTGATGGCAAGGAATTAACCCAGCTCACCTCAAATAGCACTGATGGTTATGTGCTCAGGGTATTGAAAGATGGTGGTCTGGCATCAATCGCCTTTACCAGATTTGAAGAAGCAGAGAAGGCAATCAAACAGGTACTGGAGAATGCCCGGTTGATTGCGAAAAATAGTCAAAAAAAGGTTGTACTGGCACCGGTGGAGGTCAAAAAAGAACGCTTTATTCCCCATTTGAATCAGGATCCCAGAAAGTTATCGATCGACGAAAAACTGGAATTGACACGCCGCTATAATGAAATCCCCCTGCGGGTAAAAAAGATTGCAACAACCCATATCGGTTACTTGGAGGTAAGTCGAGAAAAATATTTTATCAGTAGTGAAGGTGCGGAGATTGCTGAAGAACTGGTGACGACGAGGATTAATGGCACCATAACAAGCCGGGATGGCAATCTGATACAGACCGTAAGGGTAGGTATTGGTGGTTCTGATGGATTCGGAAGATTGAGAAATCAAGATGAGCATTTTGAGAAGAAGACCTCAATTGCTTTGCAACTGCTAAGGGCAGAACCGATTCCTGCGGGAAACTACAATGTGATTCTGAACCAGAGTATGGCAGGGGTCTTTACGCACGAGGCGTTTGGTCATTTTTCTGAAGCCGACCTCATTGAAGACAATCCCACAATGAGAGAGAAAATGAAACTGAATGCCCAATTGGGGAGTGAAATCCTCAACATCAAAGATGATCCGACAATACCCCATCAACTTGGTTTCTATAAATACGACGATGAAGGGGTGGAGGCAAAACCCACCCAGCTCCTGAAAAATGGCGTGCTTGTGGGAAGACTCCATTCACGCAGAACCGCAACGGTATTTGGTGAACCGCCGAATGGCCATTGTGTTGCTGAGGACTTTCGTTATGCTCCAATCATAAGAATGGGCACGATTTTCATTGAGCCGGACCGCTTTACTCTTGACCAACTTCTCGAAGAACTTGGTGACGGCTACTACATCATCGACGCCAAGGGTGGACAGACCAGCGGTGAAAATTTCACCTTTGGTGCGCAATATGGGTATGTAGTTAAAAAAGGTAAGCTCGGATCGATGGTGCGTGATATAAATATTTCGGGAAATCTATACAAGACACTGATGAATATATCGATGATTGGAAACGACCTTGAACTGTGTCAGATTGGTGGTTGTGGTAAGGGTCAGCTCAATATCCGCTCCTGTAATGGGTCTCCCCATATCTTAATAAAAGATGTTGTCATTGGAGGTATCTAAGTTATGGATAAATTAATAAAACTTGCAGAAAAATGTTGTGAGAAGGTTGAGGTCTATTCACTTGATGAACATCTCAATCGGATAAACTTCGAAAATGGTCGTTTAAAGGAAATTGAAACATCAATACAGTCCGGGGTTGCACTCAGAATTATCAAGGACAATAAACTCGGTTTTGCCTATACCAAAAATCTCCAGGACCGGGAAGGTCTGATTGAGAATGCCCTCAATTCATTAAAAGGTGGAGTCCAGGCTGAATTCGATTTTCCCGAAACAAAGAATCTCCCTGAACTAAAATCTTACGATGAGTCGATCGAAGAATTGAGCAATGAGACTGTAGTCAAAGAATGTGAAAGGGTGGTGAAGAAAATTTCTGAAAGGTCAAAAGGGCAGGTTAACATTACCGCGATAATTGATTACTTCAAGATTCGTATTCTAAACAGTAGTGGTACCGATGTTGCAACGCGTATCTCAAACTATTACCTCAGGACATCACTATTATTCCCCAACTCCTACGCTTCTATTGAACGCATTCTCCAGGATAGAAAATTTGTCCATACGCCTGACGACTATATCGATTATATCGTTGATACATATAATCGGTCAAGCAAAGAGGTTTCACCTCCGGGTGGTCGGATGAAAGTTCTGTTTCTTCCTGAAACGCTATATGTCCTGCTCTGGCGGATTGCGTATGCCACAAGCGCCGAGAGTATCTATCGCAATGCTTCGCCTGCTGTCAATAAAATTGGAAAGAAAATCTTCCACGAAGATTTCACCCTGATCAATGATCCCTTGAATGAAGATTTCGGGCCAGCCCGGGCCTTTGATGACGAGGCGACTCCGACACAGATGCTACCCATAATTGAAAACGGGGTATTAAAGAATTTCTATTATGACCTCAATTATGCACAGAAAATGAATAAAAAATCGAGCGGGAACGGTTTTAAGACCGGACGGTGGGAAAGCGAAAAGATTGCCATAAAACCAGGCCCAGCGCTTGAGCATCTTTTTATTACACCCGGTAAGGCATCATTCTCTGAAATCTTGAGTTCAATTGATCAGGGTATAATAGTTGCAGGGGCACTTGGTGCCCATAGTGGCAACATCCCAAATGGTGATTTCTCAATCGGCCTGGCACCAGGATTATATGTAAAGGATGGAAGGATCGTGGGTCGGCTCAAGGATGCGATGGTGGCGGGTAATATCTATGAGGTTTTGCAGAATGTTATTGCCGTGGAGAATCGGGTTTATCCCGGCATGGTGGGATATTTTCCTGCAATACTTTTTGATAATGTCAATGTAGCATCAAGATAGCCTGGCGGGTGATGTTCTTTCTACCAATTTCCCTTTTATTCTTCTTATTATTAATTTTAATCCTACCGGTCCTTTTTCTATTCATCCCGGCCCATATCATTACCCACGCATTCCAAAAACTCGGACTCAGTGCTGAGGTAGGTTTAAGTTTCTTTATCTTTTCCCTCATCGGCAGCACAATAAATATTCCGATAAAGGAAGAACCCTGTTACGAAGTCCCGAGGGTCTCTCATTTAGCACAACTCCTCTTCTCCCATATCTCACCGCCTTCCCAGAAAAGGGTATTGGCAATAAATGTTGGCGGTGCCATATTACCGATGATACTTGCTGTCTATCTATTCTTGACCCGTGCACCACTCGTGCCTACACTAATTGCTACTATCGGAATGATAATCATCACAAAATTTTTGGCCCGGCCTGTTCCCAATGTGGGAATTGCAATGCCCGGACTTATTCCGCCTCTGTTTGCAGTAATCCTTGCCTGGATACTATCTCCCCACAATCCTGCACC
>MUKB01000111.1 GCA_002049785.1 Caldifarciminota bacterium 4484_100 | reverse complement strand
CCTGGTCTATTGTAATTAGCGGTGTCGGTTTCTGTTTCAGCCCCTTTAATAGCAACCCCTATCTCACTCCCGGTTCAACGCCCGAGACCTCAATCTGGGTCAACTGGAATACTGAATCTCAGGAATCGACGATTGTTGCCTACGGCATTAGTCCGGCCCTATCTGATACTGTTCGACTTAATGGAGTAAGAACCTATCACCATATAATGCTCGATGGACTTTTAGCAGGAACCAAATACTACTACAAAATTCTTCCCGCAGGTGATTTAAGATACTTCTGGACATTTCCATCATATGCCGATTCATTTATGTTTATTGTTTTTGGTGACACAAGGTCGGATTCATTTATCCATCAATTGGTCATCAATCGAATGGCCCATTACGATTTCAAACTCCTGCTCCACTCCGGTGACTTGGTAGCATCGGGCGATAATACCTCGGATTGGAGAAAATTTTTTAATTGCGAGGAAACCGTCATCGGCTACAAACAATTCTTACCCACCATCGGCAATCATGAATCACCTTACTGGCCTTTTGAAACATTGTTTGTTCTACCCAATAACAACAGATACTATTCACTAAATTACGGCAATACCCATTTTATAATCCTCAACACCCAGGAGGATATTTCCGGAGACCAGCTGGATTGGCTCATCAATGATTTAAATGGAGTGAGCAACGATACTATGATCGACTGGATTGTGGTCAATTTTCACCGACCTCCATATTCTTCAGGCAATCACGGCAGTCAGATGGATATAAGAACAACCTGGTCACCCATATTTGAAAATTATAATGTTGACCTTGTCTTTTCCGGCCATGACCACGACTATGAACGGACAGTGAAGATAAACGGTGTTGTCTA
The DNA here is from genome assembly GCA_002049785.1 of Caldifarciminota bacterium 4484_100. Lineage (GTDB taxonomy): Bacteria > Hydrothermota > Tepidihabitantia > SM23-42 > SM23-42 > 4484-100. The sequence goes on along the minus strand of MUKB01000111.1, from coordinate 6,602 downwards.
TATCGTTACCGGTGGTGGAGGTGCACCCTTACATCCTGTAGATTCAAGCCCCTGGACTGCCTACTCGGAAATGACATACCATTTCTGCCATATTACGGTCGCCGACAGACAATTGATCCTGCGGGCAATCAACCTGTTCGGAATTGTATTCGATTCTTTAGTCCTAAACAAGACGATTGGAATAACCGAGGCAGATAGACCTATCTGTCCGGCACCGAGAATCTGGCCCAATCCGTTTTCGAATAATGTCATAATAGAGTGGTATTCTTTAAATAAAGACACAAAAATATCGATCTTCGACTGTTCCGGTCGCCGGCGCAAGGTAATCAATATATCACCTGAAGGTCCTTCACGAAAAATAACCTGGGACGGGATGGATGAAAATCAAAAGTTGATTGAACCCGGTGTCTATTTTCTCATTTTTGAAACCAAAAAGCATCGGTTAATAAAGAAAGTTGTAAGGGTTGAAAAATAGAAATTATTTAGTCTTCGACCTCCACTGTGATACGCCGATAAATCTATACCGGCAAAGGTTCGGTCATATTCTGCCCGAGCAGTTAATAAAACAGCATTATCTCGGAGCGGTCTTTGCCCATTTCGTCTATCCCCGAACAAAATATCCGTTTGTTACAGCAATCAAATTGATATCTTCAACCATCCATTACATTGAAAGAGCTGACAGACTCCAGATTGTGAAATCTCCAGCAGAGATTAAAAAAAATATGGTCAACATCATCCTTGGTGTTGAGGGTGGTCATATCTTCGATAATACAATTAAACAGGTTGAGGTTTTATATAACACAGGCGTGAGGGTATTTACGATTACCTGGAACAATTCCAATCAACTTGCCTGCTCAGCCCTGAATGATGATAAGAAGGGTTTAACAAAAAGGGGAAAGTCCTTTATCCACAAAATGAAAAATTATAAATTGATTATTGACCTATCTCACGCCTCGACAAGAACTGTCCTTGACATCTGCGATTTGACCGATAACGGTGTGATCGCCTCACACTCCTGTATCAGAAGTTTGAACCCTACATATTTGAGGAATATTGATGATCGGGCAATAAAGGCGATTGCTGAGCGGGGCGGGGTAGTTGGAATAAATTTTTCCCGATATCACCTGGGTGAGCATTCAGTTTTTGAACATATCGATTATTTAGTCAATAAATATGGCATTGATGTTGCAGGCTTGGGCAGTGATTTCGACGGCATTACAGACCCGGTAATTACCAGCCCTTCAGCGATACAACATCTTGCCGAGGAGTTGAACGATAAAGGCTATAAAAGTTCCGATATCGAGAAGATATTCAGCAAAAATTTCCTCAGGGTATTCTCAGAATTAAAATAAGAAATGGAGGTGAGCGGATTCGAACCGCTGACCTGTGCGTTGCAAACGCACTGCTCTCCCAACTGAGCTACACCCCCTGAAAAGTTATTTAGCGCCCGGTCCTGGGCAGAAGTCTTTATACCCGGTGATTAAAACTGGCCAAAGTTCAGATCAATTCCGACGCCACTGATAAATGTAAGATCCTTGTTAAAGAACCTTTCTCGATTCAATTTGAAGTCGATATGAAATTCCCGAATCCGCAGACCGATCCCCGCTTCAATATTCCAGTGTGGTGATTCAAATCCATTGATGAAATTTTCATTGAAACCGAGAAGCAAAACAAATCTTCGATTTAAGGGTAAATCCAACCCAGCATAGAAATTTGTCGAGTCATTTTCAATGTCGCCGCGGCAAAAATCATACTCACCCCCGACAAAGACAAAACCTTCGTTCAGGACATAACGCTGAATCATCAACCCAATTCGATGTTGTTGATAATCGAACGGTTCTTTATAGTAGTGTAATTTATAACGCGGGACAATAACGAAGTCGTCCTTCTGTTTAAAGAGGCGAAGATTAAGATTATACCACTCATCATCGGTCTGATCATTAATCAGAAAAGAGAGGTCAAACCCGCGATTGAAGTAGTATCTGCCGATACCGAAACCATATTGAAGTTGGTCCTCAACCGGCACAAAGAAGAAGCCGAGACGGAATTGAAAAAGACTCAGACCATAGCCGATGGTGAAGTAATCTTCTTCAAGTCCGGCCTGCCACAAGCCCAAACAGCCATATCGAGGTACCGGAGCGATTATAAAACCAAAATCGCTGGTGGAGCTGGTTATATCGCCGTAGAGTTGATTCTTATACATAACCAGCTGCTGGGGATAGATTGCACTATTCACAATATCATCGATATAATCACCTGCGCCAAGCACAGCCATCCGGGTATTACTCCCCCAGATCAGGGATACGGACATAAGACAGATAAATAAAGTAATCTTTTTCATAAGTTGATTATATACCGCATAAAGAAAAAGTCAACAAAAATTTAGACCTATTGACCTCGTTACTGAATTTGATATAATATCGTATGAATAGGCTAATTATTTTCACTTTAATAATGTGTTGCAGATTATCTGCAGATCGTGGGATGATACCGATCAATCCCGATATCCAGCTATTTGAACCCAATCAGCGTGCTTTGATTGCCTGGAATGGTAAAGAAGAGATTCTTCTCTTAACCACGGATATCAACGCCTCAGATACCACATCAGTTCTGGAAATCTTGCCCCTGCCTTCTGAACCCGTAATAGAGAAGGGCGAGCTTAAGACATTCAAGAAGGCGGTTGAACTGATAAATAAAAAGACCCAGCGAGTCTTTGCCCGGGGCAAAGGTGAGGGGATACCGATTCCCGGCGGTGAATTGAAATTCCACAAAAAGATTGGTAGCCATGACCTCTCTGTGATACATCTGCTCAATGCGGATAAATTTATCCGATGGGTGGAAGATTATCTCAAGAAATTGGGTTTTGAAAAGGTTGTAATCTCAGAGGATATCAAGGCGCTGGTCAATCAATATATCGAAGACGGTTTTGAGTGGTTTGTCTTTGATATTATTTCCCTTCAGAAAGAACTCCGGACCAGTGAGCCCATTCAATACCGATTCAAGACCAGAAACCTATTCTTCCCACTGCGGATAACCAGAACCAGCTCAGGCAATACCAGCATAAACCTCCTGATACTTACCCCCCGTCTGCTAAGCAGATTTACTGGTCTACCCGTTGAACAGATTAAACTCGCCCATCGACCGGAACTTCAGGAATTGGATAAAGATATCTACTACCTTTTTGAAGATTATCAGGAGGTGAGACTTCGTATCTGGAAGATTACCGGTCCGCTTGATTCATTTGATCAGGACCTGATTGTCCGATAACTACAAACCAGAAGGTGAGTGAGGGGACTTGAACCCCCAACCATTGGAGCCACAGTCCAATGCTCTGCCAGTTGAGCTACACTCACCACAATACCCCGCACAGGACTTGAACCTGCAACCCACGGATTAAGAATCCGTTGCTCTACCATTGAGCTAGCGGGGCATACTCTTCAGACCCGCGCCTGGAGGGAATCGAACCCCCAACCTACGGATTAGAAATCCGTTGCTCTATCCGATTGAGCTACAGGCGCCCAAATCAAGGCTGCATCATTATACTCGGCTAATTTCAATTGTCAATCAGATTCTGTAAATAAAAAGGGGACGGATTTTACCCGTCCCCTTAATCTTCTTGACCTATCTATTTCGTAACCAGCCAGCGTAGACCGGTAATCGGCTGATATGCGACTGTTATGGTTACAGTAGAACCACTAATACTCTCAACCTTCATCTTACCAAAATGGTCGCTGTCGGTATCCCAGCCATCATCATCCTGATCCATAAATAAGTAGTATACCGCATTTGACGAAAGGGTAGTCTGTGTACTATAATTGCCCGGGGCGTCTGCAATGGTAACAGTATCAAAGCTGGTTACCTGGGCATCTAGGGCCATATCTTTTTTATCATTGTAAACCGGACTATAAGAGTTTGGTGAAGTCAATGTCATAGTCGTAAAATTGGCATCATCGAAGATATAATCAAGGTCAGGATAATTTGCCTGTTTTACGGAAATTCCATAGGCAACGCCATCGTTAGTAAATGCAAGTCCGCTGGGGTGGGTGGTATCTGGATCGCTCAATCCATACACCGTAAGATTGGAGGTCTTAACCGGGGTACAGTCAACCGTTGCCTTATCGCTCTCATCTTCTCCGGCATAGGCAGAAACCTCATAGATTGCTGCGGGCTGAGTAGCATCATAAGTGGTTACAGATGGGTCATCAATCGTATCAATGGCAACGCCATCTGCATAGATATAATAACCATCCGCATCAGAAATTTCTATCCAGCTCAATCTAAGGGTTGCGCCATTATCAGTTACAGTATAGGTTACTGATGGAGTTTCAAGTGTTACCTCACCCTCACAGCCGATCAGGATCAAAAGGGCTGTTAAAGAAACTGCTAAGGCTAATAATCTCTTCATTTTTCCTCCTTTATTATCCCTTTTCAGGCGGTTTTACAGTACGTCCTCCCTTTGAGGGCGCTGGCGCTTTGGTTCCACCCCGTTTGTGGAATTTATCAATATGTGCATTATAGAGTGTAGTCAAGGAATCGAGTGCAGTTTGAATATTATCAACCTGTGATTGGAGCGACTGAATCTGGGTCTTTAAAGAATCCAGTTGCGCCTGGGTTACACCACCTGCCTGTTCTGGTGGCTGACAGCCGACTATCGTCAAGGCAAAGACGATAACCAGCAATGCAGCGATTTTCTTCATATTTTCCTCCTTTTTAAGAAAACCAACACTGGGCCTAAGTGGAATCGAACCACTCACCTCACGCTTATCAGGCGTGCGCTCTAACCAACTGAGCTATAGGCCCGAATCAACAACTTTGCTATTATATTCATTAATCCCTATTTGTCAAGTCTGCTGTCTTTGATTTCTCGTCTCTGGTTTGTCTGGTTTCTCTGGTTTTTCTCGTTTTTCTGGTTTGTCTGGTTGAATAAAATGACTAAATTACTCAATGACTAAATGACTTAATTACTCAATGACTATCGGTGTTTCAATGACTTAATGACTAAATCTTTTTCAAAATCCGAATTCCGAAATCCGAAATGCCTTTACCCTTCCCTTTAATGGACATGAAAAATCTATCGAGTAACTTCGCTGGAGCATTGACTCGGTGAAATTTGTGAATATAATATTTTATGAAGACTAAAAAATTCCCTCAATTTTATGTCGTGCGCCTGGAAAAGGGTGAAGAAATCATTCAATCCCTGAAAATGTTTGTTCAGAAAAACGGTATCAGCGGAGGATTTTTCTTTGGCCTTGGCGTAGGAAAGGACTTGAGATTGGGCTATTTTGACGCCCATACCCAGCAATATAAAGAGAAGAAATTCGAGGGCGAATATGAATTTACCGGTTTTTCAGGAAATATTTCTAAATTCGGTGAAGAAACTATAATTCATTGCCATATAAGTATCACCGATGAAAACTTCAACGCTTTTGGTGGACATCTTTTTGAGGGTTATGTTCCTGCAACATTAGAGGTTATTATCTTACCTTTGAATGCGGAATTGGTTCGCAAGACCGATAAGGAGACAGGACTCAAACTTCTTGAACTATGAATCAGGCAATCTTCCGGGAATATGACATCCGTGGCCTTGCTGACAAAGATTTGAATGATAATGATGTCTATCTCCTTGGACGTGCCCTGGGCACATATTTTCAAAATTCAAATACGGTTGTGGTGGGCCAGGATGTCAGGCTCTCCTCACCCCGTATCTTTAAAAGTTTAACCAGAGGCATAAACGATTCTGGCTGTGATGTGGTCGACATCGGTGTAGTCCCTACACCAGGCCTCTATTTTTCCCTGTTCTACTATGACATTGGCAATGGGGTGATGATTACCGCCAGTCATAACCCTAAGGAGTTTAATGGGTTTAAGATTTGCCACAACAAGGGCACTATCTACGGGCAGGAAATCCAAAAATTGAGAAGGCTTGCTGAAGAAAAGAAGTTTTCTTCTGGCCACGGTAAAATCATAAAAAAACAGATTGAAGAGGATTATATAAATTATCTACTCAAGGACATTAACATCGACAATAAACTTAAAGTTGCGGTTGATACCGGTAATGGGACCTGCGGACCGATCGTCGAAAAGATATTACAGAGACTGCATATTGAACACCACATCCTCTATAAAGAACCCGATGGCAACTTTCCTGGGCATCTACCTGACCCTGTGGTTGTAAAATATATTCAGGAATTGATTGTTCTTGTAAAAAAGGGTAATTTTTCCGCAGGTTTGGGCTTTGACGGCGATGGCGACCGCCTCGGTGTTGTTGATGAAAATGGTGATATAATCTGGGGTGATGTGCTTTTAGCGATCTATGCCCAAGAACTTCTACAGAGGATGCCCGGTGCCAAAATTATCTTTGAGGTAAAATGTTCCCGGGGTTTGATTGAAAGGATTGAAGAACTCGGTGGTATCCCCTTAATGTTCAAGACCGGCCATTCCCTGATCAAGGCAAAGATGAAACAGGAAAAGGCACCATTAGCCGGCGAGATGTCCGGCCATATCTTCTTTGCAGACCGTTATTTTGGATTTGATGATGCCCTCTATGCCAGCCTGAGATTGCTTGAAATACTGAGTCAGGGTAAGAAACTTTCTGAACTTGC
>MUKB01000018.1 GCA_002049785.1 Caldifarciminota bacterium 4484_100 | reverse complement strand
CTATTATCAGGCTTCGAATATCTGGCATTGGGATGAGGTTTCTAATACGATTGTTAAGGTGAACAGCCCGAGTATTTATTATCCAGGTGAATGGTGGATTGCCTCGGGAACAGCCGATCCTGGTGCTTGGAGAATGCCTGCGGATCAGCCACAACTTGTGTATGACCCCGCGAACCTGAATGATCTATATTGTTTATGGCTGGGTAATGATGATTATACAGATACTTCAGCCAATGGTTACTTTAATGGTGAAATTTATGGTGCCTATTCTTCGGATAATGGTTTGACCTGGTCTGATTATGTGAATTTGACCAATACCCGGACTCCGGGTGGTGCTTCTGGTGAGTGTGATGATGAGGATTATATGACCGCATTTCCCCAGGTGGTGAATGATACAATTTATGTTACCTATATTGAGGATAAAGATTCAGGATCATATCCCCACGGTGAGGGAACCTGGACTGTTAATCCGGTGCGTTTTTGGGCGATTTACAAGGGCGATATTCAGGGTGTTGCCGAGCATAAGACTAAGCAGCGGGTGAATACTTCATTGAGTTTGTATCCGAATCCGGTCTCTGGTGTTGTGGGTTCGGGTGATGTATCGATTTCTCTATTCGATGTTACGGGTAGAGAGGTAAAGACCATTGTTGACGGATATCGGACTGCTGGCACCTATAAGGCAAATCTCAAAGCAGATGACCTTGCCAATGGCACCTATTTTGTTGTGCTTAAGACAGCAAAGACTAAGGTATCGCATTCACTGGTGGTGATTAACTAAATCGAACGTCTTCGTTTTTGGTTTATCTGGTTTTTCTCGTTTGTCTCGTTTTTCTGGTTTTTCTTGTTTAAAATACTGAGATTCTGAAACAATACTGAGATTCCTCAGCACAGGGTTCAGAACGACATTTTCTTTTTTATCGTCATGCTGAACTTGGTTCAGCATCTCTGGTTTAACGCTTTCCCACTCACTTTTAACTTAATTTTGAGACCATGGAATAAATTCAGGGTGACTAATGGTTTTTCAATGACCAATGACTTAATGGCTAAATGTTTTTCAAATCCGTAATGTCGTCCTGGTGGTACTATGAAAAAAGTGGAGAGAAGCCAGATGATATTATAGTTGACTTTCCAGGGTTAAATGATATAATTGATGAAATATCGATCATTAAAAATTGAAAGGAGGAGCAATGCGACATAAATTTTTATTATTCGTCTTGATACTTATACCGGGTCTGATATTTGCACGGGACAGGGTTGGTTATCTTGGAATTAGAACTACAGAATTGAGTTCAGCGATGAAAAAGGCGATAGGAGTTGAGTATGGTGTTCTAATCGAGGATGTTGTGGAGAATTCACCCGCTAAAAAGGCCGGGTTGAAACCCGGTGATATCATTATGGAAATTGAGTCTATGAAGATTTTTGATAAAAAGTCATTGAGCGATATTATTGAGAAACGGCCAGAAAAGAAGGTTAAAATTGTAATATTACGCGAACACCGAAAGAAAACATTCATATTGACCCTCGGTGAAAGAGAAAAATCAAAATTGAAGTTTGAGATGAATTTCCCCAACCTTCCTGATTTTAACGCAATTCTTGGTAGGAGCACCAAGGAGTTGAAGAAGGATATCGAAGCATTAAAAAAAGAGCTTCAGGAATTAAAAGAGGAAGTTAATAATTTAAAGAAAAAGATAAAATAATCAGAAAATGAACCCTGCTGTTCTGACAAAACAGAACAGCAGGGGGAGGTCAAAAACAAAAATTTACTTCTTGGAAGCCTGCCTTAATTTTATCAGGGCGTATACTACACCACCAAGCCCGAGCGTGGCTACTACATAGAGGATAACCACACCCAGAATAAAGATGAAAGAACCCAAGAATCCTGAACCGCGTAGAAGCATTCCGATGATCGGAATGACCATAATTGCTATCCAGCCCAGACTGAAGATTCCGACCCGATTGGAGAGTGACCATTCAAGCCCCTGAACGATTCGTCTACCGATAACGATTGAGAATGATGTTAGTCCAAAGAGCAGGGCAAAGAATACTGCGAGGATAAATATCGGGATTAAGGGAATTCCGATAATCGAGAGGGTAAAAAGCAGGATTAAAGGGATATATAGAATTTCCAGACCAATCCCGATACCAAGCACAGCCCAGATGTTCATTCTGATTCTCTCCTCAATTCTGTTAACAGCTCGGGGAAAGATGAGAAGCAATAAGAGGTTGATGATATAGATGACAATAACTGTAATGAAAGAAAATAATCCTCTAAAAACCCTTTTCCCGGGCAGCTTTTTCTGAAACCGGAATGCCCGGGCAATGTCCGGCAATAATTTATTGAATCTACCAAGTTCAATCGACTTTATCTCACCCTTAACCTCTGCGTTATCATCACGGTCAACACTACCTCCCACCATTCCGATATCACCTTCAATCACTGAACCTGAATCGAGCCTGACAGTTCCTCCCATTACAAAGAGGTCGCCTTCAATCATTCCACTATTTATGACATTCCCACCAAAGACTGCAGCATCACCCTTTATCAACCCCGGAATGCTTAAATTGCCACCAAAGACTGCGACATCTCCTATAACTTTACCCTTTATATTCACCTCTCCACCCATCACTGCAAGGTCACCGTCGATTACACCATCAATCTGGGCATTACCTGCACTGACCACAACATCCTCATCGATTGTGTCTTTTGCTGATAGCTTGAAATCACTATTATATCTTCGGGAGCAGGGGATTGAATTTAAGTCAAAATTTTTATCAAAATCGATTTCAGGGGTGGAGATTTTTATCGCATAATTTGAAAAGTCCTCTTGATATCTTGGAGCAGTAACAACAATCCCCGGGACCATTCCAGGAAATGAGTCGGCCGGTATTGTGGCCGATATGATAAAGAAAATTTTTATTAAAAAGAACATCTTGCCTCCTTTGTTATCTCCTTACCCAGGATATAGAATAACAGTATGCTCAATGCCAAGCCCGGTATTATATATCCAGGGTTCAAAAGGCTGTGAACAAATGGTTTAATCAGATTGAATAGCGAAGTTATTATTAAAGAAAGATTCTCGTAAACTGTAAGAATCTTTGGGCTTCTTATCAACACCAGATTCATCAATTCCTTGGGCCAAGGAATAAGAAATATAGAAATGATTGATGCCAACCATACCAGGCTGAAGACCGTTGCAAGCCTTTTCCAGGCGAAGGTTTTGGTAAATCCCAATGTTCTGAGTACCCGCTCATTAAAGTTGTGGTTTGGATAGAATTCAATCAGATCGAATAATTTCTGATTGATGGAACACATCTCCTCGTAGTACATCCGACATCCTGGACAGTGCTGGATATGGGTCTTAAGAACCTCCAGCTCATCCGGTGTTAGCTCCCGATCCATCATTTTCTCAATTAGCAGTTCGATATTCTTATGTTTCATCATTAAGTAATACGATAAAAAATACCCGGGGTTTCACTTTATTAACTCCCTGAGTCGCTTCCTTGCCCGGTGGAGTCTTGTCTTTATGGTGCTGATGGGAAGGTTGAGGATTTCGCTGATCTCCTGGTAGGAGTGCTCTTCTTTATGGAAGAGAATGACAAGTTCACGGTCCAACGGTGATAACCGGGCGATCGCCTTTTCGACCTTTTCTACTATTATTTTTTTCTCATATCTGGATTCTGGTCCATCCTCGGTGCTTTGCCTCTCATCCAGATATTCATATTCGATGCGATGTTTCCTGAAGAAATCGATTACCTGATTATGGGCGATAGAGAATAGCCAGGGGATAAAAGGTCTGGATAGGTCAAATTTTGGTAGATTTTTAAAACATTTAATAAAAACATCAAAGGTAATATCCTCGGCATCATGATAATTTCTGACCATACGATATACATAGCTGAAGATCCTGCCTTTATATAAATTGAGAATCCGGTTACAGGCCTCTTCATCATCTCGGATCGCCCTTTTTATTAAGTCTTTAAGATTGTCCTTTTCTGACATAGCCTATGGATATGATAGCCAGTTTCTATAAAATTGCAACACAACTTGCGTACCAGGTGTAAACTTTTGATATTGACAGCCCTCAATTTTTAATTATCATATTAAATGCCGAGGCAACCTCGACTGAAAGGTAAAGGTTTATACCACCATATCTATGCCTGGGGCAATAATCGAAATGCTATTTTTAAAGATACCAAGCATTACAAGCAGTACCTTGATTTTTTAAAGGATTACACTTCGTATTATAAGATTAAAGTAATCGCTTATGCCTTAATGAAATGGCATGTGCATCTGTTCCTGTTTGACCCCTCTGGTAAGGTCTCCGAACTTATGAAGTGTCTGCATGGTGGTTATGCAAAATTTTTCAATCGGATACTCAGCCGTGTTGGCCATGTCTTTGGTGAGCGATTTAATAATCGTGTGGTTCAATTGAATAATTATGGTCTATGGCTCTCCCGTTATATTCATCGTCAACCCATAGAAGCTGGGCTTGTAAAAGACCCGAAGGATTACCCCTGGATAAGTTATCGGGTTTATATTGGCTTGGCACCCAAAGGCTTTCTGGCTCCTGAGGTGATTCTTGACCAATTTGGTCGTGGAAAGGATGCTTATCAGCGTTACCAAAACTTTGTTTTGGGGGTAGAGGTTGGCCCGGTTGACTGGGATGAGAGTTCAGATTTAATCACCGGAGATGAAAAATTTGTTAAGGATATTAGAGGATTAATCAATGACAAAGACGATGAAGAGTTTGACGAAGATCTGCTGGAGGTTTTGAGTAAACGATTGAAAGTAAAGACTGATTTATTGCTTAACCCCACAGGTCGAACAATGCGACGGCTGCGGCACAAGGCATTTGTAATGTTGCAGAAGAAATACGGGCTGTCAGCAACTCAAATTGCCAGGATTTTCAAGGTTTCAACTATGGCGGTGGTAAAGGTTTTAAAGAGATGCAGATATTAAAAGTTTAAAAGTTTACACCTGGCACCAGGATGATGTGTCTTGACTTAGAAGAAATTTTAATTAAGATAGAGAAAAAGGAGGCGTATGGCAAAGGATGATAAAGAGAAGGTTTTGAATCTTGCAATCAGCCAGATTGAAAAACAGTTTGGTAAGGGTTCAATTATGCGGTTGGGCGAGAAGGGTGCCAAGGTTAAGGTGGATGTTATCCCTACCGGTTCTTTGGGTCTTGATTATGCCCTCGGTATTGGAGGATTCCCCAGGGGCAGGGTGGTTGAGATTTACGGACCTGAGGCCAGCGGTAAGACCACCTTGGGTCTTGAGGCCATTGCCCAGGCCCAGCGGGCAGGCGGTACTGCAATCTTTGTTGATGCTGAGCATGCCTTTGATCCGAGTTATGCCCAGGCCTTAGGAATCAACCTTGATGAGCTTCTGATCTCCCAGCCTGATACCGGAGAACAGGCCTTAGAGATTGCTGAGATACTTACCCGTTCAGGAGGAGTCGATGTTGTTGTCGTAGATTCTGTTGCCGCATTGGTTCCCAAGGCTGAGATTGCGGGTGAGATGGGAGAGATGCAGGTGGGACTCATTGCCCGGCTGATGTCACAGGCCTTAAGAAAACTGACCGGGGTGATAAGCAAATCAAAGACCTGTGCAATCTTTATAAATCAGATCCGGCACAAGATCGGCGTGATGTTTGGTTCTCCTGAAACAACTCCGGGTGGTCTGGCATTGAAATTCCATTCGTCGATCCGCTGTGATATCCGGAGAATCTCCTCAATAAAAAAGGGTGACTCAATCATCGGCAACCGAACCAAGGTAAAGGTGGTGAAGAATAAACTCGCCCCTCCTTTTAGAACTGCAGAGTTTGACATTATCTATGGTGAAGGTATCTCTCGCTATGGCGAACTGATTGATCTTGGAGTTCAGCATAATATACTACAGAAAGCAGGGTCCTGGTATTCATTCGGCGATGAAAGGATTGGCCAGGGAAGGGATTCGGCAATTGAATTTCTTAAGTCGAACAAGGATGTTGCCCAGAAGGTGGAAAAGAAGCTTCGCGAGATATTGTTTGGTAAATCCTCAGACAGTGAAGATAAGCAGGATCGAACCTCAAAAAAGGCATAAGGGACGTTCTTCAATCTATATCGATGACCGATTTGCCTTTGGTATCCAGAATGATTTGCTCATCAAGTATGACCTCAAGCCAGGCGATGAAGTTGATGAGATACTACTCAATAATGTATTAAGGTCAGAAGAGAAAGCAAGGATCAAACAACGGGCATACCGGCTATTGAATTATCGTGAGCGGGCAATAAAGGAATTGAAAGGCCGACTATTGAAGGCGGGTTATGACCCGGCAATGGTGGATGAGGTGATTGAAGAATTGATAAATGAACAGGTCCTCGATGATGAGAAGTTTGCCCGCGATTTTGTCAGTGATTATACAAAATTGAAACCAAGGGGTAATAGATATATCATTCAGGAATTACGGAAGAAGGGTGTGGCAGAAAGTATTATCTCGAAGGTAGTAGCAAAACGGGATGAAGTTTCTCTGATAAAGAATTTTATAAAACAGAGGTTAGCGCATCTTGATAAGAGTAGCCCTTCGGGACGCAAGAAGATTATTCAACGACTCTTAAATCGCGGTTTTGATATCGAGAAGATTTATGAATCATTGAATGATGAAGAGTAATGAGCTAAGAAAGAGTTTTCTCGATTTCTTTTCCGCAAAGGGGCATACGATTGTTCCCTCAATGTCATTGATCCCGAAGGATGACCCCAGCCTTCTGTTCACGAGTGCAGGGATGGTTCAATTCAAACCGTTGTGGACCGGCGCGGTTGCCCTGCCTTACAAGAGGGCAGCAAGTGTCCAGAAATGCTTAAGATTGTCAGACTTAGATCAGGTGGGTAGAACAAGAAGGCATCATACATTCTTTGAGATGCTGGGAAATTTTTCGTTCGGTGACTATTTCAAAGAGGAGGCGATATTATGGGCCTGGGAATATCTGACCGAGGTTCTGACTATCGATAAGAGTAAACTTTATGTATCAGTCCATATCGATGATGAGGAGTCCTACAATATCTGGTTAAAGAAGGTCGGGTTGAAACCGGAACGGATCTTCAAGCTTGGCGATGATGATAACTTCTGGGGACCTGCAGGAAATTCAGGGCCCTGTGGTCCCTGTTCTGAAATCTTCTATGACCTGGGTCCAAAATTTTCCTGTGGTAGAAAAGGATGTGCACCAGGATGTGATTGTGATCGCTATCCAGAGGTCTGGAACCTTGTCTTTCCACAATTTAATCAGACCATAGATGGTGAACGACTGCCCCTGAAGAATCGTGGTGTGGATACCGGGATGGGACTGGAAAGGCTCTTATCCATCCTCCAGGAAAAGGATTCAAATTTCCACACCGACCTTTTCTTCCCCATTATTAAAGAGATAACTGGGATGGCCCGACTTGAATATGGAAAAGACCAGGAGACCGATGTGAATATTAATGTCATTGCAGACCATATCCGGGCATTGATATTTGCCATTGGTGATGGGGTAATCCCTTCGAATGAGGAGCGGGGTTATGTAGTGCGCCGCATCCTGAGAAGGGCGGTGAGGCTATGTAGAAACCTTGGGATTGAAGGTCCGTTTTTGTATCGCCTTGTGCCTGGAGTTGTTGCCCATTATCAGGAACCATACCCTGAACTTTTAGAACGGAGAGAGGAGATCTCCTTGGTCATAAAATCTGAAGAGGAGAGGTTCCTTGCGACATTGGAAAGAGGACTTTTACAGTTTGAGGAGATTCTTAAGCAGGGAAAAGGGATATCAGGTGAACTGGCATTTAAATTGTATGATACCTATGGTTTTCCTATAGAACTTACAAAGGAGATTGCGAAGGAGAAAGGTATCAGGGTGGATGAAGAGGGATTCAAGAGAAGCCTGGAACAGGCACGGGAGCACTCTAAGACCAAGGCAAAATTTACTCCCAAGGGTGAATGGCAGATAATAACAGAGGGTGATGGAAAGTTTGTAGGATATGAAAGGGATGAGGTTGAAACTGAAATTTTGAGATTTAATGAGTATGATAACAAGATTGAAGTCGTTTTAGAAGAATCGCCGTTTTATGCCGAGGCCGGTGGTCAGGTAGGTGAACAGGGCGAGATCCTTGGGAAGGGCTTTAAGATAAAGGTCCTCGATACATACTGGTTTCAGGGGATGAGGGTATGCCATGGTGAAGTGGTTCAGGGAAAGTTCAAACCTGGTAAGGTACTGGCGAGGGTTGATATAAATCTCCGCAAGGAGAGTGCCCGGGCCCATACTGCAACCCATCTCCTCCACTCAGCCCTGCGCCGGATATTAGGGGAGCATGCAAGGCAGGAGGGTTCGTTTGTTGAACCGGGTCGATTTAGGTTCGATTTTATACACTTCAATCCCCTGAGCGATGACGAAGTTAAGGCGATAGAGGATCTTGTGATTGAACAGATTCTCAATGACCTCCCGGTGGAAAAATTTTATACCACATTGCCCGAGGCAAAGAAGATGGGGGCGATAGCGATATTCGGTGAGAAGTATGGAGAAAGGGTAAGGGTGGTCAGGATCGGTGATTTCTCGATTGAACTCTGCGGAGGTATCCACTTAGAGCGCACCGGTGAGATTGGGATGTTTAAGATTATCAACCAGGAGTCAGCCGCAGCCGGGATAAGAAGGGTTGAGGTTCTGGTGGGAAAGAGGCTTTTCGAAGAGATGAGAAGGAATCTGGGGCTTACAAAAGAGTTTGGACGAATTTTAGGAACGGATAGAGGGTTGATTAAGCGGCTCGATGAATGGCAGAAAAGAATAAAGGAACTGGAACAGATGAATCAGAAATACCGTGCATATCTTGCCCGGCGTGATGCTGAACAGATCCTTGGGATGGTTGAGAAGGGAGATGTTAAGGTTATTATAAAGCGATTTGATTATGACCGGGATACAATGAGGATGATTGCGGATATCATTCGGGCGAAAAAAGA
Organism: Caldifarciminota bacterium 4484_100; assembly: GCA_002049785.1. GTDB lineage: Bacteria > Hydrothermota > Tepidihabitantia > SM23-42 > SM23-42 > 4484-100. The sequence goes on along the minus strand of MUKB01000018.1, from coordinate 9,298 downwards.
TGATTGTATCGGTCTCCTCTATCGAATTGTGAATAAAAAAGTAGATTACCTTGTCTTTGTGGGTGAAAAGCAGAAGGAAACCTATCCTGCAGACAGGCTTATAAAATCGTTGAGTAAAATTCTCGGAGGTGGAGGCGGTGGTAAATCCCATCTTGCTGAAGGGGGGGGAGGAAAGATAGAGAATTTATCCGGAGTAATCTCTTATCTGAGGGAGAAGTTTGGAACGGAAAAGGTTGTTGTCGAAGTTGATACCCAAAAAAAGTTATAAGTAACTCAAGATGAAGAAGAAGTGGATTCTGGCGATTATCGGGATATTTGTTCTGATTATAATCCTTTCCCTGCGTCAGATTATTGACCTTGATATCGGATTTCACCTGCGTGGTGGTGAGTGGATGCTCAAAAACCATTCTTTTCATCATTATGATGTCTTCACATACACGGTCAATCAGAACGAGTATATTGCAATGTATTGGCTGTATCAGATAATCCTGTATTTAGTATTCACAATTGGTGGTTACTGTGGCATAAACATAATGAATACACTTCTTATTATTACGGTCTTTTTAATAATATTCTTGAGAATGAAGTCGGCCCGGATCCCGCTGTGGCTTATCAGTGTCATACTTTTCTGGGCGGTCAGCGCAACCGAAATTCGCTTTAGTGTGAGGCCCGAGATTGTCACCTGGATATTTTTGGCTCTGTTTCTTTTTATCCTGGACCAATATGTTGAACATAAAAAGAACTTTCTGTTTCTTCTTCCGGTAATTCAGATTCTCTGGGTAAATTTTCACGGTCTGTTTATCCTCGGCTGGGTCACTATGGGATGCTATTTTATTGGTGAATGGTTTCGCAGGCGGAGCCCTGATAAGAGACTTTTAAAATGGTCCCTGATTGCCACTGCAGTTTCTATTATAAATCCGTATCTCTTTAAGGGCATTGCCTTCCCCTTTTATCTCTTTACCCGTCTTCAGTCAACGAGTATATTCAAGGATGTGATATCAGAACTTGCATCACCCTGGTCCGGGCGCGCAGTCACACATATGGCATCACTGCCTCTTTATACATACTATGTTATTAGCGTAGTGACTTTTATACTTTTTATAATTACTTATAAGAAGAGAAGAATTTATGACTATCTTCTTGTAGCACTCTTCTTTTATATCTCATTCACCGCGGTGCGCAATATACCGCTCTTTATAATTGTGGCAGTTCAGATCATTGGTTTATCAATAAAAGAACTCTTCAGCGGTTTTCAATATAAAAGATATCATCTTGCCGTCTTTTTCGATAGAAACGGGCCTTATATCTTTCTCGTTATTATCGTGCTGTTCAGTTTAAGGGTAATCACCAATGCGTTCTATATTGAACAGGGCGGCGGAAACTTCGGCCTGGGCCTTGACCGTTTTGTTCATCCGCTCGGTGCTGCAGAATTTATTACCAGAAACAGATTGCAGGGAAGAATTCTGAATGATATGAATCACGGTTCCTGGCTTATCTGGGGGGTGCGCCAGCCGGTTTTTATAGATGGTCGATTAGAGGTGATGAAAGAGAGGTTTTTCAAGGAGTATCATCTAAGCCACACCAAAGGGGGGTTGAAAAAGCTGGTAAAGAAGTATCGTCCTGATATGATTATCTATGACTACTCCTATCCTGAGGCCCTGGCCTGGGATATCGACCTGATGACGATGACTGATTGGCGGCCTATCTACTGGGACCATAGGTCGGTTATCTATGCCCGAAAGGATTTTGCCGTAGAAATCCCGACCTTAGATTTTCTCCAGAATATTGCCCAGATGAAGATAGATACAACAATAGATAAAAAAAGAGCCTGGGATATCCTCAGACTTCCATCCAAGGGCAAATCCCTTCTCTGGCTTGAAGGTTTTTATAGAGAACAGTACTTCCCATATGATTTGATGCAGATGGCATTCTACGCCTATATGAACCTTAAATTTCGTGCTGCAGAGATTCTGTATCTTGAGGTACTGAGAAGGTCGCGTTATCATCTGAAGAATGTCTATTATAACCTTGGTGCGGTCTACTACTTTGGAGGTAAATATAAGAAAGCGCTCTACTGTTATCAACGAGTTCTTGAAGAGGAACCTGATAATAAGAAGGCCCGGGCACGGATATTTGAGTTGCGTAATAAAGTCAAATAGACTTATTTAACGGAGTTTCTTTATATGTTCTACAAACATCCTTCTAAAATGGTATCCATAGATTGCAAATGATACTGCATGGGGGAATGTATTTATTTTTTTCACCAAGGACCAGAAGAATAACCTCCAGTAATAGAGCTTCTCTTGTCCAATAAAGCCGAGATACCAGATTGACTTTAAGAATGCCTTGAGATGTACGATCCGGAAATAGATCGGTCTTAACCGTGGGGGCTCAAATTCAGCCAGAAATTTCCTTACTCGATTATAATAATGGCGTGGTGAATAGATTTTTGAGAGGACATTTGTGTAACCCTGAATCAGGGTTTTATAATCCATCTTGGGGATAAAATTCAAAGAGAAGTCGGTGTTATCTCCGCTGGTCTCTTTTATGAGACGCTTTTCTGCCTGGAGCCGGGCATAGAGTCTTGAGCCCTTTGGTGCATTCAAAAGACCAACCATCGCAGTTACAACCCCGGTGTTCTGGATGAAATCGGCAAGCCGGACAAATATCGATTCAGGATCACTGTCAAATCCCAGAATAAATCCTGCCTGTACCTCAAGGCCAAATTTTTGAATCTTCTTGATACTGGCGACAAGGTCTCGTGCAATATTCTGTTTCTTGGCACACTCTTGCAGACTCTCTTCATTCGGACTTTCAATACCGACGAATACAGTTTGGAATCCTGCCTTTATCATTAAGTCCATCAACTCTTCATCATCTGCAAGGTCGATAGAGAGCTGGGTGGAGAATGTGAATGGATACCTGTGTTCCTCCATCCACTCGTGGATTGCTGGTAGTATATCCTGCTTTAACTTCTTCTTATTACCGATAAGATTGTCATCAACAAAGAATACTGCGTCGCGCCAGCCCCATCTGTATAAAGCCTCAAGTTCACGGATAATCTGTTCCTTGGTCTTTGTTCTGGGACGATGTCCATTCAGGAGCGTAACATTGCAGAATTCACAATTGAATGGACAGCCCCGTGAATACTGGATATTCATCAAGCTATACTTCTTTTTATTAACCAATTTCCAGAGTGGAACCGGCGAAGATCTCGGGTTCGATTGTAAAAAGGGGTCCGCCCGCAACTATCTTTTTACCAAAGGCCTTGCATCGCTCAATTACCTCCCTTGCAGAACGCCTCTGCAGGGCCATTCCGCTGATAAATACATAGTCTGCCCATCTTATATGCTTATCCTTGAGCCTTGAAGTATTCATATCGATAAAATGCTTTTCCCATTCTTCAGGAAGCATTGCGGCAATTGTCAGTAACCCGAGCGGAGGTGATGCGGATTTTCTTGATATGAATTTCAAGGCATATTTAAATCCCCAGAATGTTACTGGAAACTGCGGATAGACGAGTAAAACTTTCACACTGTCTCCTTTCATTATGTATAAGTATAACTAAAATCTATCTTCTGTCAATAGGTAGAAAGTATCAAAGATATATCAGATATTTTACCTTAATTGCTCCAACGCGATTTTGGAGCGATAGTCTATTGGTTTCATCCTGACTTCGATGGTCATTGAATGCCACATAGAGCCAGGATTTTGGTCGGAAGTTATATGAAATAAGAAAACCGAGCCGATTTGAGTTGAGTTCGGTTTTGTTAATATCTTTTTTCGGGGTAAGGAGGACAAATTCATTAAAAAATTCCAATTTTATATCCGGAGTAATTGTTATCTCAATTCTCGGGGTCAACCTCGGGGTTATTGCAATCATCGTATTTGTCGTGTCCCATTCAAACCAGGCGTTTGATTCTAATGATAATTCGACTCGGGGTAATAGATTATAATCGCCATCCATCCAGAAAGTACCCTGGTATGATAGGAATTCTCGATACCAGTTATATGAATAACCATAATTTCCACCTAAGGAGAGATGGTATCGTGTGCCATTTGCCCAGAGTGAAAGGTCTATACTACGGTTAAAATATTCTGTATCTGCTTCATAATAGGGTCCGAGTTGCAATGAAATATTGCTACCCCAATCATTTCGCAGACTGGGGTTGAGGACAAAGATCAGAAGTTTGGACCAATCGCTTGTCATCTCCGGTTCCTGAATCATAGCAACTCCTGCTCCGAGCCAGAGACTGTTCAATATTCCCCTTTGGTAAGAACTGTATGGACCACTCAAGAAGATAATCTTCTTCATCCCTATCCAGGGCACGAATCCGATATCCTGAACATCAAATGAGTCCTGAATTACTTCTACACTACCCATCGTCAAAAAATTTTTGATAATACCAAAATATCCTGAAGAGAAAGCCCAGCCCCGCTTTTTATTATGGTCACTCATTGCTGTCTGAATAATTAATTGATTTATCCCTGCACGATAGACACCATCTATGCCTAATGCATAATTGTAATCATTTCTGTTGACCGCGCTACCGCTTGCCAACAGACCAATATCTGAATTATGTAGTATTGTATGCTTTATACGAACGACCCCAAAACTCCGGTTTGGTTCAATCAGACTGTCAGTCTGTGTCATTTCATCAGTATGGGCACCAAAACAGCCGATATTCAGGTTCTTGGACTTTGCAGTAAATTTCAGACCAGCGATTATTGGGACCGCCTCGCCATCTATTGAACGGCCAATACTTCGGGAATAGAAGATTTCAAGTGGTTTGTAAAACCCCTCGTGTTCGCCAAAATCAGACGTTCTGAAAATCTCTTTTCCTTCAAGAAAGAAAGGCCTTCTTTCATCGAGGTGGGTTGGATAGCGTGATAGATTTAAGGTAAACGGATCCGACTCAATCTGGGCAAAATCTGGATAGGCAGTAGCATTCAGGGTCATCTGTGATGTTATATCCCATTTAAAATTGAAGCTTGCACTCGGCTTTATGCTGGTATCATCAAGGGTTTTATCATAACGGACAAAGGCTTCAGGGAAGAGTTCAAAATAATAGCCTGGGGTTTTAGCCTGAATACCCTTGAGCGTCCCGTATTTTGACACGAGCGTCCCTTCTACCTGGGAAAACTTGACCCAGTAATCCTGTTCCTTTTTGCTGGCAATATAGCGCTGGAAATTTATCCCCCAGTCTGACAATCCCTTTTTATAACAGATAGATTTAAATGGTATCTTCATCTCCACTTCATAACGGTCCTCATATACCTTTACCGCACAGTACCAGACACCATCCCAGGAACCATCGGTTGAGCGGCCATCGTCAAGAACCCAGCCATCCCAGCGATGTCCACTAATCGAGACCCCAAAATAGTAGGCGGTTGTTTTACTGGCAAAGGGGTCTAAGAATAACATTACCTTGTCTTCATTCCCGCTTAACTGACGGGTTAATGGGCAATTTTCCGCATAACAGCGGAATGCAACATAAAGATTATTATTATCCTGAAGAAGATAGACCACGGTTCTATCGCTCGGGTTATCTCCTTCGTAGGGCTTAAACTGCACAAATTTGAAGGCAGAATCTGCCCGGGTCCAGAGGTCCTCAATTTTTCCATCGATAATCGGAGCAGACTCAACATATTGCACCGATAACGATTTGTTAATATTAAATGATAAAACCAGCAAAAGAAGATTCATTGTGCTCCTTTCTCTATATAGAATACGCAGGGAGACAAAAAAGGTTACAATAAAAAGGTGACAGGGAGGGATGTTAGACCAATTGGTGTGAATTGAATTCAGAGGCTCGGGGTCGTTGATCACATTCCTTTTATTATTTTTAAGACATCTGAGGAAGGAACGTAGAAGCGAACTCCCCCTCTCGGCATCAGTATTCAGAGCAGCCAGTTATTGAGCTTTACACTCTTGAGGTCAACATTAAATTTTAATACCGGGGTGTGGTCGATTTCAGTCCCATTCTTTATTACCAACATTATAAATTCAATCTGATGTTCATCTCCAGAAACGATTCGATTGCGCGGGATTGCCACTTCACCAATCTCATCAATTTTACAATCGAACCCTTCTGGCTCAGCGAGATTAAATTCTATCTCTTTGGGACTAAAAAATTTTATCTTATATTGATATTCTCCGGGCTTATGACCTTCAACATCAAATCTTATATAGATAAATTCTTGATTGAAACCACAGTAGACCATTGAAAATACACCGGCAAATCGATGCCTTGTGCCGCCCAGCCTCTTTACATCAGCATAACCGGCATTGAACCATTCATAAAAATGGGTAAGTCGGCCATCAATTATCGGAGTCATTATATCGATAGGCTGATAACTTGGAACCTCGGTTGCCTTCTTTATTGGTGAAAAGAGTTCGGGTGGAGGTTCTTCTCCAATCCACCGATAGATTGCAATTGCATTTGCCCGAAAGAGTTCATCAAAGGCCTCAACCGCAGGTGCATAGTGTTGACCTCCAAACCACCAGAACCAGTCGCTTCCTTCAAGAATGTAGAACCTCTGCCAGACTTTCTTGTCTCTTATATTTTTCTTAACTATCTTTTTCCTTAGATCCGCAACAACTTTCCACGCCTTCTGGTCTTCTTCATATTTTATCCAGGCGTTAAGATTTGCACCAGCCCAGGTACCGGGGAATATGGTTTTTAACCGGGCTGGATTTTTATACTGTTTTAAGAATTTAGAGAATGTGGTTGTCGAAATCTGTTTTTTTATCAGGTTTTCATAAAGGGCGTCGAGAAACCGAGAGCCATCTGAGGGATAATTTTCCCAGGGGTTTTCACCATCAAGGATTATCGGTAAAATAAATTTTTTGAACGGAGGCAATGAGTTTTTCAGTTGAATGATTCGGTCAACAAAATCCCGCGCGGCAAATTCCGGGTCATAGGAATTATAGGTATGGTATATCAGGTTAGAGAGCGTGCGGTCGCGAAAGAAGATTATTAAATCTTCATATTGCCAGGGTTGATACAGCAATTCTGCATTATTGACCATTCCTCTATTGTCCCGGGAAAATGACTTACGCAGACTCCTTGCCAGCAACTCTTCATCAGTTGCAATCCATTCAATCCCCGCTTTTTTTAAGATCGGAAAGAGCTCTTTACACACGCCGCCTTCTGGTGGCCAGAATCCACGGGGTGGACGACCGAATATCCTTTTGAATATTTTAATACCTTCATCAATCTGAATCCGGGCATCATCCGGGAATGAGAATTCAATATCAAGCTCAAGGTTCGGGTCGCAAATTTTGGCGTTCCGACTGTCAAACAATAACGGTAGTATGGGATGGTGTAAAGGAGATGTGGTAATTTCTATCTTTCCTGAAGCGAATGCTCTTTTGTATTCATCGAGGGTTGCATTGATGATCTTTTTCTGGAGTTCAATAACACGCAGTTTATCATTTTCGGAAAAATTCTTCTCTTTATTGTATAGCTCCATTATTTCACTCCGAAAGATCGGGTCTATCCAGACAAGGTTGGACCAGATCTGTAAATCGCGCATCTCATCAGGTGTAAATGTTTTGGCAATTGTGGGTAATTCGTCCTCAACAATGTATTTACCCCTTTTTAACAACAGTGAATGGTATCTTGGATACGGCTCGACCATCCTCTCCCAGTTGGCCAAGAAAAAGTCCCTCAGGATCTCAATCTTCTCTTCGATGGTTAAGGTCTGGGCATCTTTTTTAAACAACTCAAATTGTCGGTCGGTCAATTTATTCTGCTCGTATCCTTCGATTAACATAAACAGTGATGGTGTGAAATTGAATGTGGCATAAATTCCGGGAAAGTTTTGAATATGTTTCAGCATATCCAGGTAATCCTTTATTAGATGTAATCTCACCCAGGGTAGGGTAAGTATTTTATTGTCAGGCTGAGAAGATACAGGTTGATGGAAATGCCAGTAAAAGGCTACACTTAAATTGTTCAAGGTAATTTAAACTTTAGTTTTATTTATTGAAATAACCCAGATAGAATCTTGCATCCGCAGCGATGGAACGCGGGGGATCTTTTTTGAGCAATTCATTGAGGGCCTGTCTCGCCTCATCGGTGTGGCCAAGAATTCCATTCACCCTCCCGTAGGCAAGTAATCCCATAAGATAAAATTTTGATTTTTTATCCCTGATAAGTTTTTGATAATATCCGAGTGCCCTTTCGTAGTCTTTCAACCCTTCAGCAGCACAACCTGCGCCAAAAAGGGCTGATGGGACCAGAAGATAATCACGCTTTTGAAGGGTTAGAAATTTATCAAAATAGTCTAAGGCCTCGGCAAACTTTCCGCTGTGGTATTTAATTACACCTAAATAATAGAGTCCAATCTTACCGGGTCTGGTATTCTGAAAGTTATCGGTTAATTGCACCAATACCTTTTCTGCATCCTGTAGTCTTCCAACCGAGAGCATTCCAATCGCCTGGGTCTGAAGAAGCTCTGCCTGTGGATTTTCACGTTCACCTTGAGAAAGGTAGTAGACAAGAAGACCACATCCAAGGACAAAGCCGATTCCAATAAATATTGCGGTCTCCCGATGGCGCACAATGAATTTCATCACCTTTTCCATCGTGGAAAGGAACTCGTCTTCTTTTCTAACGCCCCTTTTTCTCGATTTCATAAATTCTCCTTATTAAAAAACTTAACCATAACACCCCTGACCCGATTCGAACGGGTGACCTGCGGTTTAGGAAACCGCCGCTCTATCCTGCTGAGCTACAGGGGTAATTTTAAGTAAATTTTCTAAATTATATTATAATGAATTTTTCATCTTAGTCAATAAATATACACAGAGAATCCTCTCCGCTTTTTTCAAAAGTACTGTAGAATTATCTGTATTAGTATTCTGGTTATTCAGAGATGCTGGATTCTCGATTTTGGATGAAAAGCATATCAGGATATCAGTGGGCAGTGAATCAGCATATCAGATTATCAGGGATAAAAATGTTATTCTGAAGTCATTACACTCGATACTGGATTCTTGATTCTGGATTATAACATTGTCATTCCGAACTCGTTTCGGAATCTCAATTTTTTTCAGCCAGATAAACGAGAAAAGCCAGAGATGCTGAACCAAGTTCAGCATGACGAGAAAAAACAGAAAATTGTCATTCTAAACATCGGGGCGAGTCTTAAAAAATCAAAACAAAAAGTGGAGAGGAATCAGTATGCAGCTTTGAAGAATGGATTTTTTTCTCACCTTTAGATTTTAGTTTTGTTCTAAAAATTATGGTAATTGAGGGGATATTTTAATATATTCTTTAAATGGCGTTAA
>MUKB01000110.1 GCA_002049785.1 Caldifarciminota bacterium 4484_100 | reverse complement strand
CTCTGCCCGGGCTTTTCCATAGTGAGGCCGTAGAGATAGTCTGCATACTCCATTGTCGCACGATTATGGGTGATGATAATCACCTGGGTCCGCTGGGAAAGGTCACGCAGGAATTTGTTGAAGCGAACGACATTGGCGTCATCGAGCGGTGCATCGATTTCATCGAGGATACAGAAGGGTGCTGGTTTAACTAAATAGAATGCCAGAAGCAGGCTAATCGCCAAAAGGGTTCTTTCACCCCCGGATAGCTGATTTATCGTTTTCAGCCTCTTCCCCCTCATCCGAACTACAATCTCAATCTTACTCTGAAGCGTATTTTCCGGATTGGTCAGAATCAAGTCGGCCTGACCCCCCTCAAAGAAGTTTGCAAAGACAAAGTTGAACTCCTTTTTCACCTGTTCAAAGATTGTCAGAAACCTTTCCTGGGCTCTTTGGTCCAATTCTTCAATCGTCTTTATCAGATTTTTCTTCGCTGCAATTATATCATTGCGCTGGTTGAGATAATCATCGAGCCGCCCCTTCTCGTCTTCATAGGCCTGGAGGGCAAGAGGATTAATCTCACCCAGCCTTTCCAGTTTCTCCTTTACGGTTGTCAGCCTTTCTCCGGCATTCTCAAATACCTGCTCAGGGGTGTAGTCCCTGAGTTCAACCTGAAATTCCTCTCGGGCCTTTCTGATATACTCTTTCTGTCTATGCTGGAGCTGGAAGAGGCGATATTTTAGTTCCAGAAGTTGATTATTTACCTCTTCATACTCTTTCTGTTTCTGGGTGAGTCGATCATAGAGTATCTCCTGCTGCTGGGTATAGGAACGCAGTTTCTCTTCAGGTAATCTTGATTCGTAGGCGAGCCGTTGTGAATTTTTGGCATCGAGTTCCTTTTGGAGGATATCGATGCGCATATTCAACTCGTGTAACTCCTGGTTATCAGCGGCTCTCTCAAGCTGTTCAATCTCATTGACCATTGTTTGAATCTCATCCCGAAGCCGATCTTCGGTTCGTCGTAAATTCTCCCTCCGTTCTCTCAGGATCGCCATTTCTGTTACCAATTCATTTATTCGATTGTTCTCTTCTTCAATTGCTGATTTCAATTCTTCAAGTTCTTTTGAATCCCGGTCGATTTCTTCCCGGAGGGTGGTGAGGGTTGTTTGATTGTTATTAATCGCTTCTTCATTCTTCTGGCAGTTCGACCGGAGTCTTTCAATTTCACGGGTGAGTTGTTCAATCTCATTTTTCAACTCTTTGAGTTCTTTACTGCTCCTTTCGACTGTTCTGTCGACCTCCGCGATTCTCAATGAATATTCAGATTTCTTTATATTGAGAGAGAAGAGTTCTTCCTTCTTTTTTTCAATTTCAGTTTTTGCCTCTTCGGCCTCTTTTTCCAGCCGATCCCTTTCCTGGGTTAGAAATAGTATCTCATTTTTCAGTGATTCAAATCTCCTCTGTTGTTCTTCAAGACTCTGGGTTATTCGAAAATATCCGACATCACCCTTTTCAACGATTACGGTTCCCCGACGAAAGAGGAGTGCCTCGGGTGTGACAAAACCGAGTTGGGGAAACCTTAACGAATGGGAGCTGGCGGTTTCAATATCTTTGACCAGATAATAGTTATTGATATAATAAGAAAGGAGTTCTTTATTCTTTTTTATACGAACAAAATTTGTGAGGGGCTGGGCTTCTTCTATCTCGGCCCTGGAACTTTCTGCAGGTGGTCTTTCAAGGACTATGAAACCGTATCTTCCCTCGGGCAGCTTTTCGAAGTCGCCTTTTTCAAATTCGGTTAAGAGATAGTAGTTTAATATATCACCCAAACAGATATCGACCACCGCTTCGTAATTTTGCACCACCTCGATACAGTCACGGAAGATACCCTGAATTCTCTTTTCGAAATGTGCCTTCAACTCTTTCTGGTCTGATAATTGAATTCGATGGCGCAGGGTATCGATGAGAATCTTACATTCATTCATCTCTTGCTCACGCTGGGAGAGTCCATTCTGAACCTCGGCAAGGCCATTTTCAGTCTTCTGTAATTTTTCGGTAAGTTCATTCAATTGCTCGCTGACCTGGTTCTGGCTCTGGACGATTCTGTTTAGCTCTTTTTCTATTTCCTGTTTGGCGCGTAGGTTACGATTCAGCTCTTCCTCTTCTTTAATATACTCTTCATTGATATGGGAGAGGGTTGCACCTTTATTCTCAATCTCGAGGTTGAAACGGGACAGTTCATTTTTGAGGTTTGTGAGTTCTTCAAGGATTGCTGTTGCCTGGACGGTTTTTTTCTCCACCTCTTCTTTCTTGAGAAAGTATTTCTGGTTTTTTGATTCCAGCGCCTGCTTTTCATCCCCAGCCTTCTTATCGATTTCAGCTATTTTTTCTTCGAGCTGTTGCCTCTCCTGGTTTAGACCGTTCAACCTATCTTCCTCAGCCTGAAGTCTCATTTTTCTTTCTTTTATACTCGTTCTCCTCCTTTCGTGCTGGAGGGTGATCTCGCGCACCCTTTGCTCTTTTTCCTTCAATTCTCGGTTCAGTTCTTCGATTGCCTGGTCCAGACGCTCAAGGTCGTCCTGATGTAACTCTTTCTTCTCTTGAAGCTCGGCCATACTGTGCTTCATCCTGTTTCGTTCATCCTCCAGTTCTTTAATCTCCTGATTGATAGCTTGAACCTTCGCTTCCAGTTCGACCTTCTCCTTTTCGACCTTAACGATTTCATCCTCGGTTTCTTTAAACTCCTTCTGGAGGATAAAGAGGCTCAGTTCCTTAAATTCACCACGCAGTTCCTGATAGAGCCTTGCCTGACGCACCTGCCTTTTCAATCTTCGCAGACTCCTTTGCATTTCGGCGATGATGTCCTCAAGGCGCATTAGGTCCTGTTCGGTTGCATCCAATCTTCTTTTTGTCTGTTCCCTCCGTTCGCGGTATCTCAAGATCCCTGAGACATCATCGAACATCTCTTTGGTATCACCGTGGATGATCTTCTCGATCTCGGAGAGCTCGAGGAATGAGTAGGTGAGTGCCCCGGAGTTGAGGAAGAGGGCCTGGATATCCTGGAGTCTACACTTTACCCGATTCAGGAAAAATTCACTTTCACCATCGCGATAGAATTTTCTCTTAATTTCAAACTCACTTCCAAATTGGGGGAAGTAGTCTTCATTTTCGATTATCACAGCAACCTCGGTGAACCGCACATCATTCTTTACATCAGGTGATGTATGGATTAAATCCTCGATGCGCTCGCATCTGAGGGCCTTCATACTCTGTTCGCCGAATACCCATCTCAGGGCATCGAATATATTCGATTTACCACTTCCATTGGGGCCGACAAAGGCCGTTATTCCCGCATTGAGGATGATACGGGTTTCACCACAGAAGGATTTAAAACCGTACAGCCTTATTTCTTTAATTTTCATAGGAAAAAGGATTTATGCAAATTGGAGGCCTTAGTCTCCTTCGTGCAGGTAGATCTCTCGTTCAAAATAAGGATGGTAGTCACTCCATTCCTTTTCCTTACCTCTGTTTTTCTTGAAGGTCTCGGCCATCATATCAACCTTGGAATCGAGGTTATCGAGAAAGTGGAGGATTAGGGCTTCAGGAAATACCGGTAGTTTTGGTGAACCCCATTCAAATTCTCCGTGGTGGGATAGAATCATATGGAGAATTTTCAGTTTCAGGTCCTGGGGGAAGTCTGGAAGTTTATCAATATGGTCGGCGACCATCTCATATCCGATTACAATGTGGCCAAGCATCTTTCCCTGAGTTGAGATGTCAATTTTGTTTTTGTATGTGTATTCGTATATCTTACCGATATCATGAAGAAGGGTTGCGGTGATCAGCAGGTCTTTATTACAAAATGGATAGACCGTCTCGATATGGGAGAGGAGTTTGAGGATATTTAAGGTATGAACTGCCAAACCGCCAAGATAGGCATGATGTAGTTTTTTTGCCCCTGGTGAAGCGCGAAATTTTTTAACGAATTCCTCATCTTTGAAGAATGAGTCGACCAGCTCCTTGAGGTTTTCATTTTTTATTTCTGAGCAGAATTTATTAATCTCTGCCACCAGGCAATACCTTCAATGGAGCCGGTGCGGTCGGAGAATTCGAGCAGGGCAAATCTGCTGCCGTCCCTTCGCGATTTAAACCACTTTTTTGATAATATGAACTTCTCTTTGACAAGTTGACCTGATTTCAACTCATTGACATACTGGCTCTTCACTGCAATATCCCTTTACTGAAATTTATCCCTGGTATATAGGTTATTGATGCAAAATTCAACCGTTATTTACCCGGTGTCTCCAAGTGGAGGATCTTTTTCTTTATCAAATCGAGTTTTTCGTGAAGATTCTTCTCTTCCTTCTTTTCAGCCTCTAAGGCGCTGTGCACCTCTTCGCGTTTCTGATTGAGCAGGGCGACCTCATTTTTAAGATTCTGCTCTTCCTGTTTTAAGGTTTCAAGCCTCTTCAACAATTCGGCCTCGGTGACCTTCAGTTTTTCAACCGACTGCATTACCGGGCTATTCTCAAATTCCTGCTTTCTTGCTTCATAATCTTCATTCAATTTTCTCAGTTCTTCTTTTGCCTTTTCTATCCTTGAATTTATCTCATCCAGTTTTTTCTGGGCATTTTCCTGTTCGCTCTTCAAGGATTCAATCTTGGGTGAAAAGACCTCTTCCTGGCGTTTGTTGATATTTTCAATCAATTTCGCCTCAAGATTTTTACCGGAGCTGAATGTGATGAAGAAGGCGATAAGGCCGACGATGATTCCCACGACAAGGACTAACGGATTTGAAGAGGTGGCTACTTTGATATGGGGAACCTCAGGTGTAGCACCGAGATAGAGGGTTCCGATCTGCGTCTTGCCCACGGTGATTTTGAATGCACCTTCATAAGTGCCGTTCTTCTCCTGAATTTCATCCCGGCCCGATTTGCCGAGGTTCGAACTGTATTTCTTGCCCACAATATTTGCCATTGTTGAGGCGATTACCGTATCGTTTTTGTTGGTGAAATGGATATATTTTATATCAGGTTCATCTTTCTTCAATCTCATAATGATTTCACCGAGGTTCGCCTCTTCACCCATAATGATGGCGTCCTCGACAAAAGAGGCATGGGCGAGTGAGTGGCCGAGGCTTTCAATCCGTTTGCTCACCAGTTTGCTCAGGACTTCTTTTTCGTTCGCGGCGCGCTGGGCAAAGAATTTCGGACTCAGAAAAAAGAAGACCGATAATAGTATAATTAATACCAGGGAAATTACTGCAGAACTGATTCTCGACATTTAGCCTCCTATGCTGATTGTTAATCTATGACCCTGCCCGAGGTCAAAATATGGTGCATAACAATAACTTATCTGGAGTTGGCCTTTTTTTATTGAAAACCCTATTATAAGACCTGTGACAAAATCGAATCCACTGCTTCCGGTCTTCATCGATGACAGCAGAGAATTATAAGATGCGTTTATATTGAAGTTCTCGGTAACCGCGTAAGAACCCCCGATTCGGAATCCTGTACCCTGGAGCACATTTTTTACCAAATCAAGGCCGATCCAGCTATCATCGATTCTTTTGACCCCGGCAAGGTTAATTTCATAGGGAAAGCTCTCTTTTTTGTCGGTGAATGGTTTGATACCAATTCCGATATTCTTGATTGAAAGGCCGAGTTGAACCTCGGTTTCTGGAAAGAGATATAGAAGTCCGAGGTCTGTCCCCGCGCCCAATGAATAGAGCGTATCAATATTTTCATACACCCCTTTGATCGTGATGCCGAACCCGAATTCACCCAGGAAAAACCCTTTTCCGACATTGAGGTCCAAGAAGCTGGCGGAGAAGTTGCCATATTCATTACCCAGGGCATCGGTCTTTTTTATCGAACCACTGTAAAGATAGTGAATGCCCACGCCGAGTTGATTGTTTTCATATCCGAGATAACCGAGGTGAGTTCCTGCGATATAGTTCAGATAAGAGATGGAGTAGTAGGGTTCGAATGAAAATGCCAGCCCGGCTGGGTTGTAGTCGATCGAATAATTTTTGTTTTGATTTTTCAAAATGTTGTGTTGAGTTTATTCCATGCCTTCTTAGCAAACCGAGACTGTCGGTGGGCTGAATAGAGTTTTCCTTTCAGCTAAGGGGCGTCTCGCCCCGATGGATTTGGTTCCGCAGGGCGAGGACGCCCTGCGGGCTGAAGATTCTGGTTTACCTCGTTTCTCTAGTTTCTCTGGTTTCTCTCGTTTTTTGGTTTGTTTGGTTGAAAAGATTTAGACCCTGAAACAAGTTCAGGGTGACAACAGCAATGTCATGCTGAACTTGGTTCAGCATCTCATAAGATCCTGAAACAATACTGAAATTCCTCAGCACAGGGTTCAGAATGACTTACGATTTACCAATGACATAATGACTAATGTTTTTTAAATGACTAAATGACTTAATTACTCAATGACTATCGGTGTTTCAATGATTCAATAACTCAATGACTAACGGATTTCCCAGCATCTCTAAATAACCAGCATACTAATACAGTTAATTCTACAGGGCTTTTGAAAAAAGTGGAGAGGACTCAGCAACAAACTTACCTTGACATTTTGGTCATTTTTGTTATAATAAAATATAATGTTATCTTATTCAGAGATAACAAAACTTGATTATCCAGATATCAGGAGGCAGGTTCAATATGCGCGCTTCTGCATTCCAAAAAGGGGTGGGACATGAGTTTTCTATATCTTTGTGCCGGTCGGTACCTTCAATTACCCCTTTTAACATATTTTCTTAATAATTTGAAGAAAAGCAGAAGAAGGAGGTTTATATGAAAAGGTTGCTCATACTCCTGGTTATACTGGGAACTGGCCTTTACGCCAGTCAGCGGGTTGTGGTTAGTGAAACGTTTACTGCAACCTGGTGCCCCTATTGTCCAGGTGCGGCAAGGGGTGTGGAAGAGAATTATGATAGGAGCTATGACTCTTTGGTGGTAATAGGTTATCATCCCTCAACCAGTGATCCATTCTATTCATCGGAAGCGGCAGCAAGGTCGAGTTATTATGGTATAAGTGGATATCCAACCATCTGGTTTGATGGTACGATATCAGAGGTTGGCGGTGAACATTCTGGCACAATGTATCCGCTGTATCGACGTCATTTAACCACACGATTAGGGGTTTCCAGTCCCTTAGAGATCAATTTGACCTGCACCTACGATTCGACAAGCAACTCAGGAACTGTGCAGGCAAATATTCAGAATACCTCGGGCAGTTCCGTGAGTGGATATCTCTTCTTTGTGATTGTCGAAAACGACATCCCTTACAATTGGCAGGGTATGACAAAACTCGATTTTGCGATGAGGGATATGCTTCCCAGTGCTTCAGGAGAGTCGGTGACGATTCCTGCATCCGACACAATCATCAGATCAACGAATTTTACGATTAACTCTGCCTGGGATGAACATAACTGCAAGATTGTGGTTTTTGTCCAGGCGTCGAATAAAGAGATCTACCAAGGTGCTGAAATTGGTCTCTTTGATGCCCAAGAGATGACATATTATGATGTGAATCTGGCCGAGACCAGTGGCAATGGCAATGGGTTTGCAGAACCGGGTGAGTCTATGGCAATCAGTGCCTTTGGTAAAAATATAAGAGATGGTGTTTATACAGGCACTGCATCGGTCAGCTGTTCAGATCCATATATTACGATCACCAGTTCAACTCCTCAATCAGTCTCGCTCGGTCCGGGTGATGTAGGAAATGTGATAGATTTCGCATTCGATATCAGTGCTGGCTGTCCCGACCCGCATCAGGTCCAATTCGACCTGGATTTTGGCAATGGTGATGTCTCTTCAATCCCATTTATCATTACTACCCAGCCAGGGTTTTCTGATGATATTGAGTCCGGTCAAGGCGATTGGACCCATTCAGGTACCAATGACAACTGGCATATCACCACACATAAGAGCAATTCGCCAACACATTCCTGGTATTGCGGGGTTGAAGGGTCCTGGCAGTACACAAATGAGAATGATGCCAAACTTGTATCACCATACTTTGTTGTTACCCCGGATAGCTCTCTGTACTTTTATCAACAGTATAGTTTAGAGACAAATTATGACTATGGGTATATCGAGGTGGATAACGGCTCAGGCTGGTTCCAGATCCTGGATGATGTGAACGGAACCCAGGCATCGTGGGTCCAGGCTTCCTATAGTTTGACAAATTATGCGGGCAAGACCATCAGGCTCAGGTTCAGATTTATCAGTGACCCCGGTACTATTCAAGAAGGGTGGTATGTGGACGATATCCTGGTGCCGGGTTATATCGGAATCAAGGAAAACAAATCAGAGGCCAGCACCGCGCTGAGGCTTCAGGTTGTGCCCAATCCGTTTGTGAGAAGAACAACGCTAGTATTCCAGGCAGGAGCCGAAAAGGTTCTTGGGGTGGATATTTATGATTCGTCAGGAAGGTGTATAAGACAGTTTCAAAATATTACGGAACAGGTTATCTGGGATGGAACCGACAAACAGGGAACTTCAGTTCCTGCTGGTGTCTACTTTGTCAAACTGAGAACCGGTAGCAAGCAATTGATGGAGAAGGTGGTCCTGGTGCGGTGAAGATTTTCTATTTCTGGGCAGGGTCGAAAGACCCTGCCCAGAAATTCTGATTGAAGAAGTATGATGATCAGAGTTTGGTTCTTTTTCTGTTTGTCATAATACCGGCATTTGCCAGTATGATTTCAATGTTGTCTGCGTGGACGATACGGTTCAGAGCAGAACTGATTTAATTCAATTCTAATTTCGCCTGGAAAATACTGGAACATTACCGAATAGTTATGCATTCGATTGCCGGGTAATCGATTCAGTCTCGGGCTGGTTTGAGATATATTGTGTGGGTGGACAGTGTGCAGAGCCAGGAATAATATTATACGATTATCTTGGCGCGGGTGAAGCGGACACTGCGATTGATATCAGTATCTATCCTACTCCAGGATATGCGGTTGAAGTTCTTAATCTTCATTGTCAGTCTCTGGGTGACCCGACACTCAAGGACTCCATCAATGTCTATGCAGTGGGTGTTAGTGCGATTGGAGAAGCAAGGGGATCCGGGTCAGCACTATTCAATCTCTATCCGGTTCCATTCAGAGAGAGACTCTACATCAGATCGATGGATAAAACTCAGGAGACGGGTACAGTGGAAATCTATGATTTGACTGGCCAGCGTATGAGAACCATCCGGTTTAAAAGAGAAACATACTGGGATGGCACAGATGATAATTCTTGCCGAACTCTTCACCTTTGCCCGGTGCACCTATTGTCCTTATGCAGAAGATGCCCTTGACAGCCTGGTAAAGGAGTTTGGCGATAGCCTGGCGGTTGTCGCATATCATCGTCGGGTTGCAGGTGATACGCTCAGCCCCTCTTATGTTGCGGTTCGGGAGTCTCTATATCAGATTGATGTTTCACCGATTGTTGTATTTGATGGTGTGCATCAGATCCAGACCGAGGACCCCCAGCAGGACTATCCTGCTTATAAGAATTTGATACTCAGTGAAAGGAATATTGAGCCTGAAATAGGCCTCTTCTTAAATGTTGAACAGATCGGTTCCTCCTGCACGGTTGAAATCGGTATCTGCCCACTCGATTCTATCGGGGATGGTGACCACCGTCTCTTTCTTGTTGTGTGCGAGGATAGTGTCTATTTCTCTCAGGTGGGTGCTTCGGATACGTTCTTCAACTTTGTGATGAGAGAGATGCTGCCAGACCAATATGGTCGGTCCGTGACCCTGCCTGCTCCTCAGGATACTGTATTGGAACAGCTAAACTTTGTGCTTGACCCTGGCTGGAACGAAAAATCAGATTGAATAACGAAAAATCAGATTGAATTGGTGGTGTTTGTGCAGAATATGAGTGACTGCCAGGTATTACAGGCAAAGAAATATAAACTCGGTAACTAAATAAAAATCCCTGGCCTGAGTTCTCACAAAGCCACTCTACTTCCACTTACGAAATGGAAGTAAGGATTTATTTCAGGGTCTAAATCTTTTCAACCAAACAAACCAGAAAAACCAGCAAGGCATTTCGGATTTCGGAATTGAAAAAGATTTAGTCATTAAGTCATTAGTCATTGAGTCATTACACTCGATACTGGATTCTTGATTCTGGATAATAACATTGTCATTCCGAACTTGTTTCGGAATTTCAATCTTTTCAACCAGACAAACGAGAAAAACCAGAGAAACTAAAAAAAATAGAGATGCTGAACCAAGTTCAGCATGACGAGAAAAAACGGAAAAATGTCATTCTGAACGACGGGGCGAGACGCCCCTTAGCTGGAAGTAAAAACTCCATTCAGCCCATTCACAGTCTCGATCTGCGAAGAAGGTATGGAATAAACTCAACACAACATTTTGAAAAATCAAGAGAAAAAGTGGAGAGGAGTCAACCAATTTTTATTT
>MUKB01000017.1 GCA_002049785.1 Caldifarciminota bacterium 4484_100 | reverse complement strand
TTATCCAGATATTCATCCTTTGGTGCCAGACCGATCCCTTTTATTGCGTTATTTACGGTGAATTTAGAGTCGAGCCTGCCCAGGCCATAGGTGGCAACCGCACCAGAATGCGGTCCGGCAAGTCCTGGCATCTTGCCGGTCTTTATCTGTTCCAGAAATTCAATCCTGCTCTTTAGATTCCATTTAATAAAGGCCTTATTGGTTTCTCTTATCTTAAACTCCTGCCATTGTCCATCGATTCTTGCCCTTATAATCCCATCTTTATAGTGTGAGACATCAACGGTCTTCTGAAAGAACCGTTTTTTCTTCCAGAAACTCTTCCGGGAATGTTCCCATTTTCCAGCCCATAACAGTTTTGGTACCTGACCAAAAAAGAGAAGTATCGAGCTGATAAATCCGAAATTCTTCAGGAAGGTCCTCCTTGTCATCATTCCTCCTTTTCTGCATTATAAATAAAATAAGAAAAAATTCAACAAGCAAGTTGACATTGAGGACGATTTCAATATAATTTGTCTATGAAGAAGATATTTATATTTCTTTTCATTTCTTTAATGTCACTTGCCTCTGCACAGGTAACAGGAAAGACAACCGAGGTTACCGGGCTTGAAAAACCGATTGTATCTGAAGAGTATGTTTTGATGCCCGGGGATCGAATTTTGGTCACGATTACCGGTTCAACAAATTACTCCTACCAGACGACTATAACCTATGAAGGGAAGGTTACAATCAATATGCCGGTTACATCGATAGCCACTGCCCAGGGTGTATATGTGCCGAAGTATGATATTGTTGATGCGGTTCCCATCTACAACCTCACCCTGAAAAGTGCCAAAGATTCTCTGAAGAAGGTCTTTTTGAAATACTACAAGAATGTTGATGTGAATATTACACTAATTGAGATGAGGACCTTCTCTGTTTTTGTTGTCGGTGAAGTAAAAAGTCCCGGCATTGTTCGAGCCTGGCCTGTAGATCGGGTGTCTGAGGTTGTAAAACGGGCGGAGGGTGTATCGACCCTTGGTTCTCGTTCGCATATTGAACTCAGAAGAGATGGCCAGTTATACAGAGTTGTAAATCTTGAAGAATTCGAGCGCTCTGGCGACATCAAAACAAATCCCTATGTCCAGGATGGAGATATTATATATATTCCCAGAATGGAGAAATCGGTCATTGTCAAAGGTGCGGTATTTGGTAAAAGGGGCTATGAACTTCGTGTTGCAGAATTGACCGCATCAAGAGAGAGAACCAGTGAAGGTTTATACGAACTTGCTGAAGGTGAACGGGTTTCGGATTTGATAAGCAAGGCAGGTGGTATCACACCCTGGGCTGACCCCGTGCATTGTTATGTGTTGAGAAAGGATAAAAAGATTGATACCGATTTGACAAAGATTCTTGCCGATGAAGCCTGTAAGGAGAATATTTTGTTGGAAGACGGAGATGTTCTGATTGTTCCTTCGGTGAATGCACTTGTCTATGTCCAGGGCAGGGTTGTCAATCCGGGTTCATTCCCATATCAACCCAATCTTCGGGCAAGTGACTATATCGGACTTGCAGGTGGTCCGGAAAGTGATGCCAATATGCACAGCGCTTATGTGCAGAGAGGCAAGAAACGCATATCGGTGCGCAAGGATCCCATTATTGAAGAAGGTGATAGGATCTTTGTACCCAGACAGGTCTTCAAATTCTGGCAGGATTATGTTCAGATTGGTTCAGTATTTGCATCTTTGTTGATTTCCTATTTAACCCTGACCAGGAAATAGTTGAGAAGGAAGAAAAAAGATTACACGGGCGATAGCCCGGAATTTTAATTAAAGGAGGTGTAATGTTATTAATCTTGGCAATACTCCTTGCTATTCAACCACCGGGAATACCTATTGCTAAGGATTATCCGAATGATGATGGCGGCAAGATTATCGTGCACTGGACTAAAACTCCGCAGGAACAGGAGATCGATGGATATGTGATATACCGGAAGGAAGAGGGAGGTACATTCAGCAGAATCGGATTTATCGGCCGGGGCAATTACAAATTTACCGATTCCAATACCAAGGATGGTGTAAGCTATTATTATCAGATTGGTGCGGTCAAAGACGATTCGGTTCTGGCGATGTCATCCATTTCTGAACCATCCACCAGCAGTCAGCAATGGTTTCATACAGGAAGAGTGAATGTTCTTGTCGGGGTCATCATATATGCAATAATATTACTCTATTTTATCTATCACGCACGTATGGGCAAGAAACTCTTTATTCGTAAGATCCCTGGACTCGAGGCCTTGGATGAGGCGGTAGGAAGAGCCACTGAGATGGGCAGGCCAATCCTCTATGTCCCGGGGTTGTCTTCGATATCAGATGTTGCCACAATCGCATCGATGAATATTCTGGCCCAGGTGGCAAAAAAGACTGCGGAATACAATACTGCACTTATTGTTCCCAATCGTGACCCGGTGGTCTACACAGTTGCCCGGGAGGTCGTGAAAGAGGCCTATACTGATGCAGGCAGGCCTGATGCATTCAACCCGGATAATATCTATTTTCTTACCGCAAATCAGTTCGCCTATGCTGCTGCAGTCTGTGGAACAATGGTAAGAGAAAAACCTGCAACAAACTTATTGATGGGGATGTTCTGGGCAGAATCGCTCATCCTTGCTGAAACCGGGACAACCACCGGCGCAATTCAGATTGGGGGGACCGATTCGGTGCACCAGTTGCCTTTCTTTATTGCGGCCTGTGACTACACCCTGATCGGAGAAGAACTCTATGCAGCATCCGCATATCTCTCCCATGAACCCTTACTGCTCGGTTCTTTAAAAGGGCAGGACTGGGGGAAGATGATTATCTTGGGAATCCTTATCGTTGCTTCTGTTTTGATTCTACTGGGATTAAAAGATATCTATTACTTCTTTAACATTGGATAGGAGGAAGATATGAAGAAGCAGATACCACTGTTTATCTGTATGATTATGGGGATTGTTATGATTATTCAGTTTTTCATTCCCCACTCAGTAAGTAAACAGGTTTACTCCTACAGCTATCGCTGGGCGATTGTAATCTCAGGGTTTGCCTTGATACTGGGTATTGGAAGTCTAATCGACCACCACACCGATCGGATCAAGAGAAAGCAGGAGAGCTGGTATTTCAGCTATGTTACCCTCATTGCACTTGCTATAATGGCAATCCTGGGAATCTTCTGGGGGATTAAGGCGGGTTCACTCTTTATGATCCTCTACAGTAATATTATCGTTCCTTTGGGAGCCTCAATGTATGCGATTCTTGCCTTTTATATGGCTTCAGCTGCATACCGTGCATTCAGGGCCCGAACCAAAGAGGCGACACTTTTACTTGTTGCGGCATTCATCGTAATGCTCGGGATGGTGCCCTTTGGATATTACATATCTCCGAGGCTGCCGGAATTTGCTGAATGGCTTTTGCGCGTTCCGAATATGGCAGCAAAGCGCGGCATCTGGTTCGGTGTAGCACTGGGTATGATTTCAACTTCGTTGAAGATAATTCTTGGGATTGAGAGATCCTGGCTGGGTGGAGGATGATATGAAGGTGATTGAATCCTTAACAAAGATTCCAAGGCAGGCGATATTTATAACGATTGCCCTGGCGATTATTATCCCTTTGATTGTTCCCATTGGAATTCCGGTGAATGTGATGCCCCAGACCCAGAAGCTATTTGATGCCATAGATGAGCTCGGTCCAGAATCCGGCCCGGTGCTGCTTTCCTGTGATTTTGACCCCCAGAGTATGCCGGAGTTGTATCCGATGCTCGTTGCGATAATGCGCCATTGCTTTGCCCGAAATATCAAGATAATGTTGATGTCGTTATGGCCTACAGGGCCAGGATTGGTGGAGATGGCGGTTGATGCAGTGCCCAAGGAATTTCATAAGGTTTATGGCCAGGACCTTACATTTCTTGGTTATAAGGCCGGGGGTTCAGCGGTTATCCTGGGAATGGGCGAAAGTATCCGCGATGTTTTTCCTACTGATTATTATGGCACACCGATCGATTCTCTGGCAATGATGCGTTCGGTTAAGAACTATAAAGATATAAGTCTCATCGTATCACTTTCGGCAGGAGACCCTGGATATCGGACCTGGCTCCTCTATGCCCAGTCAAGGTATGAGGCCCGGGTAGGGACCGGGGTCACCGCGGTCTCAGCTGCTGATGCCTATCCATTTGTGGAGAGCGGTCAGCTGGTTGGTCTGATCTCGGGTATGAAAGGTGCATCAGAATATGAGGTGCTGGTAAAGCGTAAAGGCTATTCTGAAGGGATAAGAAAGGCGGCCCAGGGGATGGATGCCCAGTCCTTAGGACATCTTCTCATAATGGTCTTTATCATCATCGGCAATGTCGGATATTTCTTTTCAAGGAGGCGAAGATGAACCTCTCACCTGATATCTGGGTATGGGTCTCGGCATTTTTGACCCTCTGTATATTCTCGTTTCTGTTCAGGGATAATCTGCTATATCGCTTTGCCGAACACCTATTTGTTGGAATCTCTGCAGGTTATTTCATTGCGATTACCTGGCATAATGTGATTTATCCGAATCTTGTTATTCCGCTTTTTAAACAGGGGAATATTATTTTTATTATCCCGTTTGCCTTTGGTATCCTTTACTTTACCCGATTCATTCCCAAACTTGCCTATCTCATAAGGTTGCCGATTGCCTTTCTCATCGGTTGGGGTTCTGGTGTAGCAATTCCTGCTACATTTCAGACCTATATAATCAAACAGACCCAGGGAACATTGCTTGTTCCGGATGCATTTTTGAGATGGGATAGCGGATTATGGGCAGTCATCGGTCTTGTGGGTGTGGTTAGCACGCTTATCTACTTCTTCTTTTCAAAAGAGAGAAAGGGAATTTTGAAACCGACCGCGAATCTGGGAATAATATTCATTATGCTCGGTTTTGGTGCCTCTTTCGGATATACGGTGATGGCACGTATCAGTCTGCTCATTGGAAGAATCCAGTTTCTGCTCGGCCCCTGGCTCGGGATTATCAAATAAAACCATTTCGGATTTTGTCCGCTAAAAAAGGGCGTTAGAAAAGTTTAAAAGTTTACACCTGGTACCAGATTTGCCTTATTGACAAGGGGTCTCAACCAGATATAATAGGCTATGGCATTGACCGATATTTTGGAAAAGTCGGCGGATGAACGCAAACGGGAAAAGAGGTTAGTTCATCTGACCAATTCCCTGACCCGGGATTTTCTTGCCACCCCATTCTTCAAGAAGAAGACCGCCAGCTATAAGAAAAATGCAGACTATATCACCAAAAGTTTTCTTGATTATATCTTCTTTGTGGAACATAAAGAGATAAGGGAGACTGAAGCACGCCATATTCAGCAGTTCCTTACATTCTATGCCCCGAATAAGTTGAACCTTACAACCGAAAAGGCAAAACCGGTTCCTGAGATTCTGAGCAAACTGGTTGAATTTCTCGAGGCTGAAGGTCATATCAGACCAGGACTTCAACTTGTTAAGACGGTAAAGGAATACAAGAGAGATTTTTTAAAATTGATTCCCAGAAAGAGGGCCAGACCGAAAGGTCAGGGTGCTTCCAGAACCCGGGGTAGATCTAAAAAGGTTCAAAAAACAGAGATAAAGGTCGGCAGGAATGACCCCTGTCCCTGCGGCAGTGGCAAGAAGTATAAGAAGTGCTGCGGAAGGCTTAAATAATTTATTCCTTTTCTGACGGACTGACAAGCGTAACCAGAATCGCCAGGACGAATGCGATAATAAATGTTGCAGCCCGGGCGGTAAATATTTTATCAAGACCCGTGGTCATCCATACTACCGTAGTAATAAATCCTGAAACTAAGGCGGCGATAACACCTCGGCTGTTAAACCTTTTCCAGAAGAATGCAAGGATTACCGCTGGTGCAAATGAGCATCCGATACCGGCCCAGGCCCAGCCAACAATTGTGTAGATCAGACTCTTCGAAGTAAAGGCCATTATTAACGCCACAATTCCGACAAGTAATACTACCACACGCGAAATTTTTACCAGGCTTTGATCATCCAGCTTCTTCTTTAATGCCTTGTGGATAATATCCTCACTGATTGAAGATGTTGCAATCAGTAGCTGGGAGTCTGCTGTGGACATCATCGCAGCGACGGCACCAGCGAGGAGAAGTCCTGCAAGCCAGGCAGGCATCAGTTTCATCAGCATAAAGGGTAGAATCTGTTCAGGGTCAGGGACCGCCTTTGCACCATAAATGGTTATTGCTGCAAGACCCAATAGGATTGCCCCGGTATATGCAAGCAGGGTCCAGATAATGGCGATGGTCGCCCCAAGTTTGACATCCTTATCACTGCGCATCGCCATCCATCGTGCATCGAGCTGGGGTTGGCCACCAAGATAACCGAAGAACCAGGAGAAGTTATTGAAGATTAGAATCCCGACTGCAAATCCTACTGCACCACCGGTCCAGGAACCAAACCCGGCTCCGGCCTGAGTCAGGGCTTGCGTAATTGAAAGGTGATTTTGTAGTATAACAATTAGGGCGATAATCGGAGTGACGACCAAGGTGATAATCATCAGAAGAGCCTGAATCACATCGGTCCAGACAACCGAGAAGAATCCACCTGCCATTGCATAGGTGATAACCACCACTGCAGAGATGATAATCCCCCAGGTGACCGGAAGGCCAAAGGTGATATTCAGTGTTTTACCACCACCACTGAACTGGGCAGCAACATAGAGGATAAAGAAGAAGATAATTATGATGCTTGAAAACCAACGGATAACACTACCTTTTTCCTGATATTTTGTTGCTAAGTAATCGGGCAGGGTCAGGGTATCATACCTGTCCCTTTCCCGGCGAAATTGAGCTGCCAGCCACAGCCAGGAGACTATGATTCCGGTTACACAGCCCACTGCAATCCATATTGAAGAGAGGCCTGAAGCAAATGCAAAGCCGGTCAATCCTAAAAGACACCAGGCAGATTCACCGGTTGCCCGCTCAGATAGGGCAAGTGCCCAACCCGGAATCTTCTTACCTCCGAGATGGAAATCTGCCTGCTTCATCTTTTTCCGGGCAAAATAGAAACCAACCCCGAGCATTACGCCTAAATAGATAATAAACTCAATAAGGATTGTTGTATTCAATTTTCCTCCTTTTTAATATAAGGATAAGATCCCTTTTTTCCGGCCATATCGGTCCATAAAAATAAAGAGCGCAAACCCGACCGTAAGCCAGACAACAAGAATCACAATAAGTCGGAAAATTATTAAAGGAAGACTGATCGCCAGTTTCTCACCGAGGAGAAAGTGGCGCACCCCGATGATGCCATAGGTGGTCGGCAAAAATAGTGCTGCCTTTTGTAGAAATATCGGCAGGACCGCAAGGGGATAGGCGATTGGGGTCACGACCGTGATCAATGTTGACAGGGCTTCGGATATCACCCACCACTGTTTCATTCCAATTGTGAATCCTGCGACCATTATGCCGAGGCCATAAAGACCCATAAGCATAAGGACGACGATTAGTAACACAAGAAAAATCCCTGTGGTTTTGAATACAAGGGCGAATACAGTAGTAATCAAAAAGGCCTGGAAAACCATTATCAACCCCTGGTGGCAGGTCGAATGGAGGGCCATACCCGCCACATATACCCAGCGGGGCACCGGAGCAACAAATATCGCCTCAAGGGTCCCATACCACTGTTCTTTTCTCAATGATGAACCCATAGCCCAGCATGCGGTATTCAAGAATCCCATAATCAGATAGCCAATAAATGTGTAGGCGACCATATCATCAACACCGGTGATACTCTTCAAATGTGATGAGTATCTTCCACCCAGAAGTGCATAGCCATAGAGGAAGTAGGGAAAAAGATAGACAAAAGGTTCAAGAAATTGCCGGATGAAATCGGGCTTGTATTTCCATTCAATACGCCACTCCTTCATATTTTCTGCATTGATGGCGCGCAGGTAATGTGCTATTTTTGACATATCAATAGTGTGCCAGGGTTCCTGTTTTCTTTGTCCTTTTTTCTATTTTATAAAAGATGAATAGACCCAGGGGAATAATCACAGCGTCGATTATTAAAAGAATTATGCTGTTCTTCCAGAAGTCGAATTTCAGACCGAGCAATAGGCCGCGCAGGGCGATCAGTGCATAGGTCAGGGGGATGAAGATACTTATCGCCCGGGTGATAGGGTTCACCTCAACCGGATAGCGTATCGGAGAGAATAGAAATAGTATATATTCAAAGAGGTGTAGTAGTCCATACGATTCTTTGATGAGCATAGTCAGGGCAGCAGCAGCAAATCCGATGCCATAAAGTCCGACAATCAACAATAGGAGAAAGGCCATAATCGGTAGAATCTTGGCAAGCGTAATATCCAGGCCGAAGATGAATACACAGATCAGAAGCTGAACGACCACAAAGAGTGTGGAGAGTATAGAGTTGTATATACCTTTTCCAACAAGGATGTAGACTGCAGGTGTGGGTGATGAAAGGATATGTTCTAAGGTGCCGTAATAGGTCTCGTCACGGAAGGCGTTGCCCATACTCCAGACTGCAGAAAACATATAGGTGCTTACGATTGCGCCGATCAGGACATAGGGAATGAATTCTGTAGTTCCTGCAAGTTTACCGAAACTGCTGCTTGTCAGCCCACCGATCAGTGCCCTTCCCTGAAAGACCAAGGGGATGACCCATAATAGGGGTGAGATAATCCAGAAGGCAATTTCGATAGGATAGGCAAGAAGTATCAGAAAACTTTTTCTGACCTCTTCGATGAGCACATCAATTCTGAGTCCTTTAAGCATCATCTCCTCCCTGGCGCAGACTCGCACCGGTAAGATAGACAAAGACATCCTCAAGGCTGGGTGATGTTACCTGAACCGAATAGACCTTCACCCGATGCTGGATAAAATCAATCACCCTGCTCAGCAACCTTTCGGGGTTGTCGGTTCCCATTCGAATGTAGGTGAAACCATCCAGTCGGGTAATATTCAATGAGAGGAGGTTTTCCAAAGCAGGAAACTCCTCTTTCTGTAACTCGCCCAGACACTTTATTTCCAATATCTCTTTCTTGATTATACTACGCTTTAACCTTGTGGGAGTATCAAGGGCATCGATCCTGCCCTGATTCATAAATGCGACCCGGTCGCACAGTGCATCTGCCTCATCCATATAATGGGTCGTGAGGAGAATCGTCTTGCCCAGTCTCTGGTTCAGTTCGTGTTTGATAAAGTTACGCACAAACTGGGCAAAATAGGGGTCCAGGCCGATCGTGGGCTCGTCGACCAAAAGGATAGGTGGATTATGTACCAGAACCCGTGCAATAGAAAGCTTCTGCTTCATCCCGGATGAAAGTTTCTCCACCCGGGTATGGGCTTTATCCTTCAGTTCCATCAGGCTAAGGAGATAGTCGATGCGTTCTTTGACCTGATTCCTGGGAACACCATAAAGTGCAGCAAAATAACGCAGATTTTCGATCGGGGTGAGTTTCCAGTAGAGTGACCTCTCACCACCGGTGAGCACGCCGATCTGCTGACGCACTTTGAGAGGGTCTTTGTTAACATCAAAGCCTGCGACCCTGATCGACCCGGCGTCAGGTATCAACAGGGTGGAGATGCATTTTATGAGGGTTGTCTTGCCTGCACCATTGGGGCCAAGCAGGCCGAATAATTCACCCTTTTCAATCTGAAAACTCACTCCATCAACCGCCCTCACCTCACCGGGTCGGCCCTTCTTAAAAAACTTATATAGTGCATCAACCACAATATCAGCAGGCATATTTTTATATTATCTATTTTGCAGGACTTTTCAAGTAAAAAGGGTTGTCCTTTAATTACCGAATCAGGGCAATTTTGACAATATCATTGCCACTGCCATAGGTGAGGAGCAGGCAGTAATAGATACCACTACCCACATCCTGGCCATCCTCATCCCTGCCATCCCAGATAAATGCCGCCTTTAATGATTGCGGGTTCTTGTCTTCATACCTACCCGGCATCAGCAGACCCTCACGTTCATCCTTTTTGATCAATCTTCCACTCAATGAATAAAGCCTTATCTCAACCGCAGTCTTCTCAGTCAATTTGAACGGTATATAGACATATCCATCCCTATCCGGTATGAATGGGTTGGGATAGGGTTTTAAGAAGATATTGCCTTTTAGGGTTTCACTCGGTGCCTCGTGGAACTGAGCCGCTTGATAGGCATCAGGCCAGCCATAGCCTAAGCTATCAGATGGTGAGTCCACATAACTTGCAGTTGAAAATAATGCATTCTTGACTGAATCCACATTCCAGTCGGGATGGGCTTCAAGAAGCAGTGCACAGATTCCACTTACCATCGCAGTTGCTCCTGATGTCCCGAATGAGTAGAGATAAGAATCTGTAGAGTCTGGATCAATAACAACCGGTGCTGCACTCAGACAGACAAGGTCGGGTTTCTTCTTCGTATGGTCATCGGTTGGAAAGTAACCTGAGTATTGCCAGCGTAGATAGAGGGAATCGATACCACCAACCGTGATTATACCCTCAGCGTCTCCTGGGATGACAATCCGTGGTACCGCAACATTGCCTGATGCATTGACAATAATCATCCCGCGTTTTGTTGCCTCATCTGCAGCGATTGAGGCGGGTGAGGTATGACCATCAAAGTCCTGGGGCCAATTATACCAGTCTGAATATCCCAAGGAGCTGTTTACGATATCTGCGCCCTGGGATTCAAGCCATTCCAGACCGGCAATCCAGGTGTCCTCTTCAATCGGATATTCATAATTGGAATCAGGATTTTCTGTTTTGGCAATAAGAAACTGGACACCAGGGGCGACACCAATATACCGGTCTCTAAAATATCCGCCAATAAGGCCCAACATCTCGGTGCCATGTCTGGGATGCCAGTACTGGGGATCATTCGGGGCGTCGTCAGTGATCGTATCTCCACGCAGGGCATAAATCTTGGTAATTCCGGCTCCGGTATTCGCCAGGGTTGGTAGATAAACAAATTCTTTATTGAGTGAATCAAGTGGGCCGAAGTCAGTGCCGTTGTTATTGGAGGTGCGGAAATAAATCTTTCCCTGACTTTCCCAGGCAACAACGACCTCACTGCCGGATTTTTCAATGGATATTTTGCCGGCGCTGGGAATTTCACCAGAGAGGTCGATTGGGTTGTTGAAAATGTTACCGAAGTCATCTGAACGTCTGAAGGCAATTGTCAAAACTGGACGCTGCGACATATCTTTATATGCGAGTAGAATTGTATCTCCGCTCGTTATTGCAGTAGGTGTTTTTGCTGAAGCGATAAACCTGCGGGAAAATGTTGTATCTGGAAGTGAAGAGGCAAGAAAGAAGAGTGAGTCATCAGGGGCGGTGGAAAAGAAGACTCCCATTTTCCCTGTTCCCGGGATAGTAACACTATTTTTTATTGTTGCCGGAGAAGAATCGATTGCAACTTCGGATGAGAATCCAGAGATGTCTCCTTTCTTCAGGTAGAGGGTATTTCTGGAATGGAATACTACATATACAGTGTCACCAGATTGGATTGCGCCCGGTTCAAAATAACTGCCATCAATGAGCGGCATTGACGGAACCAATATGGTATCCGCAAAGACCATATATTTCAGGCCATACCTATCGCGATAAAATACAAAGAGCGTATCCTTTCCACAGATCGATAATTGATCTGCCCAATTGCTGTAATTATCAGTGAGCTTTTCAAGGGGTTGCCAGGTATTACCATTATCTGTGGAATAGGTGTAGAGATCCGAAAAAGACCTGATCCCCACCGAGAAAATCATACTCCGCAATGACATCAATATCACTGAGTGCAGTATGTCTTCTTCTTAGCCCGGTATCGAGTATTCCAACCTTCACCCCGGCACCGGTAATACCAAGGTCTTGAACTTGGTCAATGTTGAACATTTTCAATTGGCGATATGAAAGTCCATAGATCTCTGTATCCTGAACCGC
>MUKB01000109.1 GCA_002049785.1 Caldifarciminota bacterium 4484_100 | reverse complement strand
CCACCGGTAAGGACAATGATTTTGGTGCAGGACGCATTGATGCCCTTGCCGCAATTAACGCCACACCAGAACCGGGCGCACCCTCCAAGCCGACCATCATCAGCCCATTTGACTTTGCTGAACTTCCTACCCTTACACCTACCCTGAAATTCACTACAACCGATCCCCAGGGCGATGATGTGATATATAAGGTTTACTGGGATACCGACACCGCATTTTCCAGCCCTGAAAGTAGCATTACATCTCCTTATGCCAGTGGCGCGATCGTGCAGTTCACCTTCCCTACACCTTTAACTAACGGTATGACTTACTGGTGGAAGGTACGCGCTACCGATACAACAAATTCAGGTTACTGGTCAGGAACAACCAACCCCAGTTCCTTTACCATCAATACTTCCCTGGGTTTCATTGAAGATACTCTCTTATCTGAAGATTTTGAATCGGGTATTCCAGCAGGATGGACCGTAATTGATGGAAATGGTGATGGTGAACAATGGCAGGCCGGCACGACCAATGATATCGGAACCTATCCCCCGCCAAATTACGGAACAAGCTATGCCTTCTACTCAGACGACGATGCAGGAAACGGGGTAGTTAATAATAATGAAGAGTTAATCTCTCCTGCTATATATATTCCAGCTTCAGCAGCAAATCTCCAACTACAATATGGCTATGGATTCCGGGTATATCAGGTCGGTGAGGTCTTTGATGTCAAGGTGAGGTTCTTCAGTGGCGGTTCCTGGACCGGTTGGACTACCGTTGCCACCTACACAACAAGTAACAGCGGTACTGAAACTATCGACCTGACCTCCTACCTTCCTGCGGATTCGGTCCAGGTCGAGTGGATGTACCATGATGAATCATCTTCATCCCACTGGGGATATGCTACTGCTTGCGATAATGTTCTTTTGTCCTACTCATACACCTACCAGAATAACACCGGTGATGTCGTCAGTTCACCAGTGGTCTTCAACGACCTCTCCGCCACCTATCCGCGCAATTATTGGGGTGATGTGGTTTGGCATAAGGCGAGCGCTGGTGATTCAATCGGTATCCAGGTGGAATACTTTAACGGAGCAACCTGGCAACTAATCCCGGATGCCCTGATCCCGAACAACTCGGTCGGCAACTTCACAAACCTTGCAGTCGACACCGTATCCTTGGCAAATGTGACCGACACAGTAACCTACAATACCCTCAGATTGAGGGCGCTCGCAAATGTGACCGACACAGTAACCTACAATACCCTCAGATTGAGGGCGCTCCTCTATCGAATAACAAAATCTCCAGGCGAGCCTGCACTCCTCGACTGGGAGGTCGGCAACCTGACAAACTACATCGGCATTGCGGAGCAGAGAATCGGTGACAGCGATAAAATTCTATACATAAATATCAACCCCACGATATGCTCAAGAGCGCTAACTATCACCTACTCGATAGGTTCAAATAATCTTGATGAGGTTGAGTTGAGGGTCTATGATGCCACCGGTCGTCTGGTCAAAAAATTTGACCGGTTATCAGCAAAACCATTCAGCAAGATAACCTGGGATGGCAGGGATAATGCAGGACGACTGATATCTTCTGGTGTTTACTTTGTTCAAATCTACACCAAGGATCAGCAGCAGGTCAAAAAGGCAATACTCTTGAGATAATGAAAATTGAGGTGGGAAGGTAATCTTTTACCTTCCCACCTATAACATTAGTCGATAAAAAAATGAAAAAATATTTCTTTATATTATTAGCAATAATCGGCTTAGCCTTCTCTGAAAATACAACAAGACTGATTAAAATTCACCTTGCTGAGCACCAAGAGGTCTACAGGCTCAATAGATTGAATATTACAATCACCGATGCAGGCAGGGATTATGCAAAGGCGCTGGTCAATGATAAAGAGATTAAAGCACTGCAGGATGCCGGGTATAAAGTTGAAGTCCTCATCCCCGATTACAGAAAATACAAGCGTGAGATTTTCGAACGCGGTTTCTATCATACCTATGACCAGGTCTATGCGGTACTCGATTCATTTGCCACCAACTATCCAGATATCTGTCGACTGGATACGATTGGATTTAGTGTCCAGGGAAGGGCAATCTGGGCGATGCGCGTGACCGACAACCCCCAGATTGAAGAACAAGAACCTGAAATCAGACTCGCTGGAAATATGCACGGCGATGAAAACATCGGCACCGAGATAACCCTCTATTTCTTGAGATACCTTTTAACTAATTACTCAAGCAACCCGCAGGTTCAGAACTTAGTGAACAATCGAGAATTCTGGATCCTGCCCACCCTGAACCCTGATGGAAAGGTGGCAGTCACAAGGCAGAATGCCAATGGTGTCGACCTCAACCGCGACTATGGATATTTCTGGGAAGGATGGGGTAATAGCCCAGCACCTTCATCACAGATTGAAAATAAGGTGCTGATGGCACATCTGGAAGAGAACAATATCAGCCTTGAATACAATTACCATTCAACTGCCCTGTATGTAAACTATCCCTGGGACTACCACCCGGCAGATCCACCGGATAGTGATTATATAATTACCCTCTCCCAGATCTATGCCGACTCAGCAAACCTGAATCCGATCAATGGTTATGACTGGTATCAGGTGACCGGTTCTTTACAGGACTACACGATTGGAACCAGCGGCTGTCTTGCCTGGACCGTGGAGACCGATGAACCATCAAGTTCATCTGCAATCGACCAGATCTGTTATGATAACCGGGATGCCTTAATGGATGTCTGTGAAAGGGCAGGCTGGGGTATCGAAGGTGTGGTAAAGGATTCAATGACCAACAATCCATTGTATACCCGGATTGAGTTTTTGAATCCAGAAAGGATTGATATCTATAACGACCCTGGCCTTGGCGATTTCCATAAAATGATTGCACCGGGAACCTATGATGTTCGGGTCTCGGCAAATACCTATGCACCGAAAATCATTACCGGTGTAGTTGTCCCCCAGAACGGAAGCGTCTCACTCGGAGATATCCTGCTCGCTTCTGATTCTACCTATCTCTATGCATTTCGCGTGGTCTTATGCAGATATGTGAACCATGCTGAAGACCAGAACAGGACCAGACCGAGATTCGCCTTGGGTGCAGAAGACAACCGCTTCTTCTCTTTGGGTCAGGCAGGCTTTGTGGTTCTGGATATGGGTCCGAACACACCGATAAGAAACTCACCCGGTTATGACTTCACGGTCTATGAAGGTGATGATGGCGCTGATGAAGGCTATGAAGTCTTTGTCAGTGATGCCTGGGACGGAACCTGGCACTCCTGTGGTAGTGCATTCGGCACTGCAAATTTCGACCTTTCGGTAGCCGGGGTAAGCCAGGCACGATATGTGAAGGTCGTTGATGATGGAACCTCAACCAGTGGCCAATATGCAGGTTTTGACCTCGATGCAATCAAGGGTGTGCCTCCGGCCAATACCCCGAGCCTTTATATTGCAGATTATCAGATTATAGACGGCAATAATGGAATCTTAGAGCCGGGTGAAACTGCAGACCTTGTCATAACCCTTCATAATAGTGGCATCCTCGAGGCAACAAATACCCAGGGTCTTTTGACGAGTACAGACAATTATATTACCATCAATGATTCGACCGGTTCATTCGGTAATATAATGCCCGATTCTGAACAGACAAACAACCAGAACCCGTTCAATATCACTGCAGACTCCTCAACCCCGACCGGCCACACCGCCCATTTTGACCTTATCGTCTCAGCAGACAATTACCTCGATACCCTGGGACTCGACCTTGTGGTGGGTAAAAAACACTACTATGTCTGGAACCCGGATCCGACTCCAGAATCGGGTCAGCAGATCGATTCACTGCTTACTGAGCTGGGTTATTCAGGTGACTATGGCACATCCCTTGCCCAGGACCTGAGCAAATATCAGGCGGTATTTGTCTGTGTTGGGGTCTATTCAAACAATTATGTAATATCAAACAACAGCCCTGAGGCACAGGCACTGGTTGACTATCTCCAGACCCAGAACGGTCGAATGTATCTTGAGGGCGGTGATGTCTGGTATTATGACCCTCTTTATAATAGTGGATATGACTTCGGACCGCTCTTCGGCATCAATGCCACCTCAGATGGTTCTGGTGATTTAGGCCCGGTTCTGGGCCAGGACAGCACATTCACCGTGGGTATGAACTTCTCCTATGGGGGTGAGAATTCTTATATCGATCATATTCCACCAACCGGGTCTGATGCCTTTCTGATCTTTGA
Source organism: Caldifarciminota bacterium 4484_100 (assembly GCA_002049785.1). GTDB lineage: Bacteria > Hydrothermota > Tepidihabitantia > SM23-42 > SM23-42 > 4484-100. The sequence goes on along the minus strand of MUKB01000109.1, from coordinate 1,193 downwards.
TGATGGTGATGATAATTATGACTGTGGTGTTGCTAGAGATCCTGGTTCTTATAAAACCGTAGGAACTTCATTCGAACTTGGAGGTCTGATTGATGGAACCGGGGTTTCAACCCGTTCCGCACTGCTCGATTCAATTATGCACTTCTTCGGTGTCTTCATCAATCCCGGGGTTGAAGAAGAATCTGGTCTTTCAAAGAGACCGATACAGACCCGAATCACTAACCTCTTTCCCAATCCAGCAAAACAGAGGATACACATTGAATACCAGCTCAACCATAACACAAAGCTGTCACTGAAGGTATACGATGTTACAGGAAGTCTGGTCCGAACAATAATTGAATCGCCAATATGCAGGCCTGGTTCCTATACAACCGAATGGGATACAAAGGACAATAACAGCAGATATGTCTCTACCGGTATCTACTTTGTGCATCTAAACACCAGTGATTATAAAGGGGTGAAGAAGGTTGTGATTCTGAAATAAAACTGCAATTTAGATTGATAAAATCAGATTTTTTACAGAGCAGTCGAGGTTAATCCAGGACTTCGTAATTATTTTCATATTTTGACAATTGTAAAAATATTAAAATAAAATTTAATCGAACCTCCCGCCGGGTAAGTGGAATTTCAGAAGCAAAGGATTCAGTATGACAGAAAAAACCATTTCGGATTTAAAAAAGCATTGAAAAAACCTCCTGATGTGTATACTACATTTATGAACAAAAATAACACCAGGAGGTTTTAATGACTGATAATTATACTCAAATTTCACTCTCATTTCAAGTGGGAAAGATGGTGACCATCAATTTCAATGGTGGTGATATTACCTCGGATGCTGGGCTTTTGCCCATCCGTGAGTATGATGAGAAGATAAACTTTAGTTCAGCGGTTGTCCAGCGGCTCATTGATAGACGGACTTCCTATCTTGTTGACCATAAAGATATTGACCTTGTTCGCCAGCGAATTTACGCCATTATTGCTGGTTATGAGGATGCCAATGATGCGCAATATTTGCGGCTTGACCCGGTATTTTTGGCAGTTACGGGACGGAATAAATTGATGCCTTTAGCCTCACAGCCTACCATTAGTCGTTTTGAAAATCGTGTTCTGGCCAAAGAGATAATTTCACTCAATCGTTTTCTGCTTGACCATTATATTACTCGGGCAAAGCGGCACAAGCGTGGTCAGGAGCG
>MUKB01000108.1 GCA_002049785.1 Caldifarciminota bacterium 4484_100 | reverse complement strand
ACTTCCCAGGATTATCCCTGTATTGCCCATGGTTATGGGTGGGGTCTTGCCTATACCTGGTGGGATGGTGTATCCTGGCATACCGATTATGGTATTGCAAGTATCGGCGCGCTTGAAACCAGAATTTGCCTTGCCCTGGATAGTTTTGATCGACCCCATATCCTTTACCGCCATTGGGGTATTGCATACCCCCATTATTGCTATAAGGATAGTATCTGGCATCTCTGTGGTCCGATTGAACCTGACACACTTGATTTAGATGTGGAAGCCGATATTTCTATTGCCATTGATGGAAATAATCAACCGAATATCTGCTACAAATTTGAAGAGCTAATGCAAACGCCGATAAGGGGTGGTTTTAAATATGCCAAGGGTACATTTGTGGGGATTGATGAAGATAGAAAAAATAAAAAGCCAGAAATTGGTTTCGCACTCTTTCCCAATCCTGGGCTAAGGGGTATAACTATCGAGTATTTTATTGATGTTCTGAGCCGAGTTGAGCTTGTGGTCTATGATGTTTCTGGCAAGCGGGTGAAGACATTGATTGACAAAAAGGTTGGTGCGGGTAAATATAAGAAATCCTGGGATGGTCGGGATGAGAAGGAGAATTTAGTGCCTGCAGGTGTCTATTTTGTGCGGTTGTTTACAGATAAAGAGACCTGGGTTAAGAAGGTGGTATTGATAAAATATTGATGCTTGAAAAACCTTTAGTCATTAAGACATTGGTCATTAAGTTATTGAGTCATTATGTCATTGCGTCATTGAAAAACCGTTAGTCATTGTTAAAACCAGAGAACTCAGATTAACCGCATTGCGGTTCTGTGAAATATGTTTTGCATTATGGGAGCAAAGAAATGATATTCAATGTTGGATGATGAAATTTTGAAAACCGGATGAAACGAACATAGAAGATAAAAAGGGGGAGTAAAACTCCCCCTTTTTATTATGGTTTATTAATGGGTTATAACAACCTTCTTAGAAAGCCTCTTCTGCGGGGTTTCCAGAAGAACAAAGTAGATGCCATCGGCCAGTTCATTTCCATTTTTATCGCGTAGATTCCAGCGAAGTGTCTGGGCTCCAGAATCGAATGACTGACCATCAGATAAAACCTTAACCAGTCTTCCCAGGGCATCAAAGACCTTAAGATTTACCTGGGAATTATTCGGAGTCTCAAAGTTCAGGGTAATACTCGAAACCGCAGGATTCGGGAAAACCGACAACATATAGGTATTCTTCACGATTCTGGATTTCCGTTCTTTAACCCCATATATCGAATGAAAACCAACAATCTTTACAATCTCCTGATTATAGTTGTAGTCACGCTGGGGAATACCAATCCAGTAATTTCCATCCCTGGGGTCAAATTCAATACCCCTGATGTTCCAGCTTACCGGAAGCAGAAGTCGGTTGCCGGTCAGGGTGGGAGGTTCACCCGCATACTCCACAATCCCGACACTATCAACCTGATTTCCTGCATCATTGAACCAGGTATGGGTCATCACATAGGTCTTACCCAGGGTATCGTAGCAGAGATTACGGGAATTCGGTCTACTGACCAGAGGGTGTCATCATAATTAAGGGCGAGTCCAATTGGATAATCGTTCGCAGGATTGGGAAACTGCAAAAGAACACTGCCTGATTTGTCTATCTTCCAGATCTGCTTCTGGTTGGCACTGGTAAACCAGAGATTATCATCATAAGGTGAATAGCTAATTCCTGTGCCCTTTGTATCCGGCGCGGTAATCGTGCCGTAGGATGTCAGGTTGCTATCTGAGGAAAGGACATAAATCTGATTATGCTGGTATTCACAGACATAGAGTCGATCTCCCACCTGGTCATAGGCGATGCCGTAGATCATATACTGATCACTCTGTGGTACACCGGTTGCATGTGGTCCCCAGATAATCGTGCCTGCAGTCAGACCAACATTCAGTGAAAATGGTCTTGTCCAGCTCGATTCTGCAGAAACAATATAGAGGTCAAAGTTCACCTTGGTGCCGTTTGGAGTTCCCGGATCAACTGTGACATCAAATGGGTCAGCACTGTTGTCAGTGCTGTCATTGGCATTCAGGGTGCCGTAGGTATAGGTGGAGTCGCTTATTGTAATATAGGGTGAGCTTGTCCTCAGGGTTGCCTGAACATTTGTCGCGGTCTGATCCCCGGTATTCCTGACCAGACAGACAAGTCCTGCATCCTCACCCGGGTCAAGTGCACCGTTGCCATTGTTATCATTCACAACCGTTGTCTGCCTCAAGACGACATTAGGGGCGTTGATCGGCACCTCATTGAGTGCATTGTATACATTGAGTATACCCCAGCCATAGTTGTTATTGGGATAGGGTGCTCCAGCCGAAGGTTGGTCTGCATTATCAAGCAGGATATTATAGATAGTATCATAGGGAAGCGAGTGGTTCCGCTGTAAGAGAATCGCCACCGCACCTGCCACATGGGGACAGGCCTGGGATGTTCCGCTCATTCCGGCCCAGTCATTACCCGGTGCTGCTGAACGAATTGCAACTCCTGGAGCAGATATATCCGGCTTTGTTCGGTTCCAGTCGGGTCTGGACCAATTGGATGGATTATTCCAGGGTGACTGATTCGGGGCTGGACCGCGGGATGAAAAGTCTGCAGTAGTGTCGTTATTGTCCACTGCACCCACCCCGGTCACAATCGGAAAGTTACCCGGGGTTCCAGCGGTATTGGGGTTAGGCCCCTCATTGCCAATCGAAAATACTGGGTAGATCCCCAGATTTCTCAGATTCTGACAGTCATTCCAGAATTCAGTGCTTGTCGTAGCGGAACTTCCCCAGGAATTACTGCAGACATCAACGGTCTGGGTTGCAAACCAGGAAAAGCAGTTGTGGAGCCAGGATGTGTAACCAGACCCATTTGAATCAAGTCCTTTTGCTGCAATAAAATTTGCACCTGGGGCTACACCAATGTCATGCTGATACGGACCATTACCATCACCGCCACAGATAATACCCATTGTATGGGTGCCATGACCATTATCATCATAGGGTTGGGACTGACCGTTCACCGCATCATACCACCCACCGGAAATCCATCTTCCACCAAAGCAGGAGTGGTCTTTATCGACTCCAGTATCGATATTACCAACAATTATCCCGGTCCCGTCCATCCCATCATTCCAGCAATCGGTTGCCCGAATCCTTTCAATATTCCATTCTGCGCCCCGGGAGTCGTTAAGAAATTCTCCTTTCTCCACCTCAGGATTGACATAAACCTTGAAATCATCAATTATATAGTCAACATCCTCGCGTCTTGCTACTGCTTCGATAATGTCCCTGGTCGACTCAAACATCAGGCCATTAAATATCCACCAGTTTTGAAGAATTTTTACCCGACTGCCAAGCCCTTTTAGATAACTCATCAAATCCGCCTGATGGCTCTGGGCAAAGTCTTTGAGATACTGAATCTTTTCAGACTTTGGCATCTCCTTAGGCAAAGTTGTCAAATCAGCCTGGGCCTTCATATGGACTATGACGCGAATTGTCTCCTGGGGTTTCAATTGGTTTAGGATCTCCGCCAGTTGTGGGTGGATTACCCCACTCTGGGCTATCAATACTGTCACCAGTAAGGTCATTATATAGCGCATATTTCCTCCTTTCTTGATAAGCAGAGACCGCTATCTTAGTAGGTCCCTTACTTTTTTCTTTATAGTTTTCACCTCCTTTCTTAATAATATATTATAATCAACCCATAATGATTGTCAAGATATAATAAAACTGCGTCCTCTCCACTTTTTTCAAAAGCCCTGTAGAATTAACTATATTAGTATTCTGGTTATTCAGAGATGCTGGGAAATTCGTTAGTCATTGAGTTATTAAGTCATTAAGTCATTGAAAAATCACAAAAACCAGAAAAACGAGAAAAACCAGATATCTCCAGCCCGCAGGGCGTCCTCGCCCTGCGGAACCAAATCCATTGGGACGAGACGCCCCTTAGCTGGAAGTAAAACTCCATTCAGCCCACTGACAGTCTCGGTCTGCGAAGAAGGCATGGAATAAACTCAACACAACATTTTAAAAAATCAAAACAAAAAGTGGAGAGGAGTCAGATAATAAAAGATTTGAAGATTAATGATTAATGGATATGATTATTATTGAGAGAAATTATAGCGCGGATGGCCTGACAATAACAAGTTTCTCTTTGGAGTGGAGTCCACGCACGAGCTCAATGGAAGATTTTTTTACCTTAAAATAACGGGCGAGCAAGGAGATTAACTCTCTGTTTGCCTGACCCCTGACCGGTGGTGAGGTTAACTTTACCTTGTAGTAATCATCTTTTAATTGTATAACCTCCTGCTTTTTTGCCCTGGTAATCACTTTTATTCTTATTTTTTTCATATAGAATTATAATGGATTCAATTCATCTGTCAACATAATTATTTTTGTAAACATAACATTTGTCTTGACTCTTACCCGAAAATTGGTATACTTCAAATATGAAGATGCCCAAACCGGTAAAACTGACTTCAAAGACGCCGATTATGCGCTTTAAGGGCATTAATACAAAAACAGAGATTTTTATTAAAAGGGATGACCTTAATGGTCTGCTCATATCCGGGAATAAAGCCCGCAAACTTGAATACCTCATCGCTGATGCCCTGAACAAAAGGTGTGATTCGGTCATCACCTGCGGCCCGGTGCAGTCGAACCACTGCCGGACAACCGTAGCATTCGCCCGAAATTTTGGACTCTTCCCTTATCTATTCCTGCGAGGAAGACCGAAAAAGACCCCGAACGGTAACCTCCTGATTGACCGACTGCTCGATGCCCGAATTACATATATTACACCTTCAGAATATCATAATAAAAGAACAGAAATTATGGCTGAATATGCGAAAAGATTAATCAAAAAAGGTAAACGTCCCTATATTATTCCTGAGGGCGGTTCCAATGAAATTGGTGCACTCGGATATCTTGACTGTATGCGCGAGATGGCTGATTTTATAAAGAAAAAGAAGGTCGATGCCCTTTACTGTGCAGTCGGTTCAGGTGGCACATATGCCGGTCTATTACTGGGTAAAAAAATATTAAAACTGAATATCGAGCTGAACGGCGTAATCATCTGTGATACAGTCCAGTATTTCACAGATAAGATTCTCAAGATCTGCGAGAAGGTGGTGTACCGATTTGGTATGAAGATAAAAATCACCAGGCACGACATAAATCTGATTGATGGATATGTCGGTTCAGGATATGCAATTCCCTATCCCGAAGAGCTGGAAGTAATTCGAAAAATAGCAAAAACCGGCATCATCCTCGAGCCGGTATATACCGGCAAGGCATTTTATGGAATGCTACAAACATTAAAAAAGAAAAAATATAAAAGGGTCATCTTCATGCATACCGGTGGTCTCTTCAGTATATTTGCATTCAACAGAATATTATTTTCCAAGGTATCCTGCTGAACCCTGTGTTGAGGGAGCTCAGTATTATTTCAGCATCTCTGGTTTTTCTTGTTTATCTGGTTTCTCTGGTTTTTCTCGTTTTTCTCGTTTCTCTGGTTTTTCTCGTTTTTCTGGTTTCTCTGGTTTTTCTCGTTTATCTGGTTTTTTAATGACTTATGTTTTTAATGACTCAATGACTAACGGTTTTAACAATGACTTAATGACTAAATTTTTTCCAAATCCGAAATGCCTTTCTACCTCTTGACATTATTTCGACATTGATTATAATTACATAATGGTGTTACGGGTGTCCAATAAGGGATTATTAAAATCAATTGAAACTTAAATATATGAAAGGATTATGAAATGTTGAG
>MUKB01000016.1 GCA_002049785.1 Caldifarciminota bacterium 4484_100 | reverse complement strand
CAGAAGGAATTCGTTACCTACTCCTCATTCGACCAGTTTGAATTCCAATCGGCCCGTGGTTTCATTGAAATCTGGTCCCTTCCTTACAAGGTTGTGTCATCAATTACAAACAAAAAATCCTGTAACAACTCACATATTGCGTTAAAGAAAAAGGAGAAGAGTTATGTTAAAGCCTGAAATAAAATCCCATCCCCCAGGGCCACGGGCAAGTAGCGTCATAAATAAAGAGAATGAATATCTTGCAACCACTACAAAACATCTTCCCGTGGTAATAAAAAAGGCAAAGGGTGCAATAATTGAGGACATCGACGGCAACCAGTTTCTCGATTTCACAAGCGGTGTAGCAGTGACCAATATCGGCCATTGCCATCCGATTGTGGTTGAGGCAATTAAACAGCAGGTAGAAAAATTCCTCTACTTTGCCGGAACCGATTTCTCCTACGAACTACAAGCCGAACTTGCCGAGAAATTGGCTCAGATAACACCGGGGTCTTTCTCAAAAAAGGTATTCTTCAGTAACTCCGGTGCAGAGGCAATAGAGGCGGCAATAAAATTGACCAAGCAGAGCCGTAAACGTCACCAGTTCATCGGCTTCATCGGTGCATTTCACGGCCGGACCCTCGGTGCCAACGCCTTCATCGGTTGCAAAACAGTCCAGAGAAAAAATTACTTTCCTATGCTACCTGGTGTGCTCCAGCTCCCCTATGCATACTGTTATCGATGTCCTTATCACGAAAAATTTCCTCAGTGTGATGTCTGGTGCGCGAAAATCATTGAGGAGATATATTTTCAACAGATTATCGCACCGGATGAGGTTGGCGCTATTCTGGTTGAACCGATTCAGGGCGAAGGCGGTTATATCGTGCCTCCGGACCGCTTTCTACAGGAACTTTATCGTATTGCCAAAAAGTATGGGATCCTCTTTATCGCCGATGAAATTCAGACTGGACTGGGAAGAACCGGTAAGATGTTTGCGGTGGAATACCCTGAAATTGAACCTGACATAATCACCATCGCCAAGGGTATCGCCTCAGGTCTGCCAATGGGCGCAACGGTTTTCAATTCTCAATATGACTTTCAAGAAAAAGGTGCCCATTCGAACACCTTTGGTGGAAATCCAGTATGTTCCGCAGCTGCGCTCGCAAACCTTCAGGTGATTCAGGAAGAAAAATTGACAGAAAAGGCACTCGAGCAGGGCAACTTTATGAAGGCACAACTGACTTCATTACAGAAACAATATGACTTCATCGGTGATGTCCGAGGCAGGGGGATGTTTGTTGCCTGTGAATTTGTCCTCAACAAAAAAACAAAGACTCCTGCAGTAGAACTTGTTGATGATCTCGTGAAATATGCATTCTCAAAGGGGCTGATTCTGATACAGTGCGGACGCTCCAGCATCAGGCTCATTCCGCCCCTCAATATTCCCCAAAACCAATTGGAAATCGGACTCGAAATTTTTAAAGATGCGACAAAATATGTCGCTCAAAGATTCAAGCGGTACCGGAGGTCTGCATGAAGCCCGGGGTATGGAAGAAAAGGTTCAAAAAGGGACTCCACCCCGCAGCCCTGGACTTCACAGCCTCCCTCCCTGAAGACGAGATCCTGGTTCCTTATGACATTGTCGGAAGTATCGCCCATACGCGTATGCTCACCAAACAGAGAATTATATCAAAACACGATGGCCGTGTCCTGGAAGCAGGCCTCAAGAACCTCTTCAAGAAACATAAAGAAAAAAAGTTGAAACTTCTACCAGAGTTTGAGGATGTCCATATCAACATCGAAACCCAATTGGAGCGATTAATTGGAAGACCCGCAAGGAAATTACATACCGCGCGCAGCCGTAATGATCAAATCGCTTTAGACCTCAGACTCTATGCCCGGGATAAAGTGCTACAAACTATCGAATCGCTCATCAAACTCGAACAGGCGATTATCAAAAATTGCATTAAAAACTTCAATCACATTATGCCGGGATATACTCATCTCCAGCCGGCACAACCGATTCTCTGGCCCTATTACCTGTTATCATATTTCTATAAATTCCAGCGCGATATTCAAACCCTTTTCGAGCTCATAAAGAAGATAAACATCTCTCCCTTAGGCAGTGGTGCCTGTTGCGGAAGCACACTACCCATCAAACCAGAATACACTGCGGAGTTACTAAAATTTGAAAAAACCTTCGAAAATGGTATTGATGCAATCACCGATCGAGACTACCTCATCTCAACGGTTATCCATCTCACCACAATTATGCTCCATCAGGCATCGCTTGCCGAAGACCTCATTATCTACTCCACGCAGGAATTCGGGCTTATAGAATTTAGTGATACAATCGCCACCGGTTCAAGCATTATGCCACAAAAAAAGAATCTTGATTCTGCTGAACTATTGCGAGCAAAGGCGGGAACAGCAATCGGTAACCTGGTTATGGTGCTCACCATTCTGAAAGGCCTACCCAGCTCTTATAATCGCGACCTTCAAGAAACAAAACAGAGGCTCATCGACCAGTTCAACCTCTGCCTTGAGTGCCTGTCGATTTCAAGTCTCTTGATTCAATCAGTCAATCCCACACCGGGTGATTGGGCTGACAAACCCGACATAATCTGCGCCACTGACCTTGTCGAATATTTGGTGAAGAAAGGTACACCATTCCGGGATGCATACGAGAAAATCGGCATCTGCATAAGGGATTGTGAAGGAAACATCAAGAGATTTATCAAACTGGTTGAGGCACATCTTCAGATTGACCGTGCAACCTGCAAGAAACTCCTGAAGCCGCGCAACTCAGTCCGGGCAAAAAAAGGGTTCCTCAGCACCAATCCCGGTATGACCAGGAAGGCATTAAAAACAGCAGAAAAATTGAACAGGAAAAATCAAAAAACTCTGAGCCGTTTTCAGAAACGATACTCCTTGACAGACTTAATAAAGTGATTATACTGCATATTTAGAATGTCAAAAACACTGCTCGTCCTGGAGGACGGGACGATAATCACAGGCAAATCTGCAGGTTCAAAAAAAGATACTTTTGGTGAAGTCGTATTCAATACCTCGATGACCGGATACGAAGAAGCATTCACCGACCCCTCATATGCAGGCCAGATTCTATTGATGACCTATCCGCTCATCGGCAACTATGGTCTCCACAAGAAAAACTTTGAATCCGCAAAGGTCCAGATTCGCGGGCTCATCCTCAAGGAGCCCTATTTTTTTAGCCATAGGGGCAAAAACCTTCTGAAATTCCTCCAGGAAAACAATGTCCCCTGTATCTGGGGAATAGATACAAGGACATTAACCCTGAAGATAAGACAATATGGAACCCTCAAAGGCGCAATCATAAACCGTTCCAGTCTCGACCCGAAAAGATTAATTAAGGATATAGCTCACAGGCCCCACCCCGATACAGAAAATCTTGTAAGCACGGTCTCCTGCAAAAAAATTATTCTGCACGAAAACCATCGTCCATATAAAATCGTCCTGATTGACTGTGGAGTAAAAAAGAGTATCCTGAAAGAACTAAAAAAATTTGCTACGGTAATTCAGGTTCCATTCGATATTGACTCCAAAACAATCGACTCCTTTAAACCATCCGGTATCGTAATTTCAAACGGCCCGGGTAACCCTGAACACCCCGAAATTAAAAAGACCACAATCAGAACAATTCAAAAACTGATTGGGAAATATCCCATTTTCGGAATCTGCCTCGGCCATCAACTCCTCGGCATAGCCCTGGGTCTGAAGACCTATAAACTCAAATTCGGGCATCGTGGTTCCAATCACGGAGTCAAGGAGCTCTCCACCGGCCGTGTCTATATCACCGCCCAGAACCATGGATACGCGATAAGGTATGACCATATTCGCGAGATAAGATTCGACTGGATTAATGTCAACGACAGCACAATTGAAGGTCTGAGTCATAAACATCTACCCGTCTTCTCGGTCCAGTTCCATCCGGAAGCCGGACCCGGCCCATTCGACACAAAATTTCTCTTTAGAAAATTTATCAACTACTGTGCCCAAGCGAAGAGATATTAAAAAAATATTGATCATCGGTTCCGGCCCAATCGTGATCGGCCAGGCAGCTGAGTTTGACTTTTCCGGTTCACAGGCGAGCCGTGCCCTGAGGGAGGAAGGCTACCACACAATCATTGTCAACTCCAACCCTGCTACGATTCAGACTGACCCAGATACCGCTGATACGGTATACATCGAACCCCTCAATACCGTTACCTTAGAAAAGATAATCGCCCAGGAAAGGCCTGATGGTCTGCTTCCAGGGTTCGGAGGTCAAACCGGCCTCAACCTTGCCTATAAACTCGTCGAACAGGGAATACTGCAGAAATATTCGGTTGAGCTTCTGGGAACAGAATTTGCAACGATCAAGGCGGCAGAAGACCGTGATGCATTCTGCACCTTAATGAATAAGATTAATGAACCCATACCAAAAAGCTTTGCCTGCAAGAACTTCCAGGAGATAAAAAAGGCGGTGGAGGAAATCCCCTATCCGGTGCTGGTGAGACCCGCCTATACCCTGGGTGGAACCGGTAGCGGTGTCGCCAACAACTGGAATGAACTACAGGAGATCGCCCACTTGGGAATGCGTCAATCCCAGATCGGCCAGGTGCTCATCGAAGAAAACCTCCTGGGCTGGAAGGAATTCGAATATGAAGTGATGCGGGACAATGCAGATAACTGTATTACTATATGTAGTATGGAGAATATCAATCCGATGGGAGTTCATACCGGTGAAAGTATCGTCATCGCCCCAGCCCAGACCCTCACCGACCAGCAACACCAGAGACTGCGCAGCATCAGTCTTAAAATCATCAGGGCGCTAAATATCCGGGGTGGGTGTAATATCCAGTTTGCAGTAAACCCCAGAAAATGGGAATACCGGGTAATCGAGGTCAACCCCAGGGTTTCCAGGTCCTCTGCCCTGGCAACCAAGGCGACCGGCTACCCCATCGCCCGAGTAAGTGCCAAGATTGCGGTCGGGATGAATCTTGATGAGATTCCCAATAAAGTCACTCGAAAGACAACCGCGGCATTCGAACCCGCGCTCGATTATGTGGTAATAAAGATCCCCCGCTGGCCGTTTGACAAATTCCCGTCAGTTAACCGAAGAATCACTACCCAGATGAAATCAACCGGCGAGGCGATGGCGATTGCAGGCACGATTGAAGAGACCCTCTGTAAGGCAATCAGATCATTGGAAATAAATCGATCAGGATTTGAACCCGAAAAGATAATCGAACATAAATTGATTGAAGAACTTCAACTACCAACAGACCGTCTGCTCTTCTGTATTGCCGAGGCCCTGCGCCGTGGTTATACAATAAAAAAGGTGTCTCAATTGACCGCGATTGACAAATTTTTTATCTCCAAGATTGCCAACATTGTGAAATTTGAAAAGACATTGGCACGCAGTCCACTAAACAGAGAACTACTCCAGAAGGCAAAACACCTTGGCTTCTCGGACAAAGAGATTGCGCGAATCAGGCAAATCACTGAGGATGAGGTCAGGGGACTCAGAAAGGTTTATAATATCAGGCCTGGATTCGCTATGGTGGATACCTGTGCCGGAGAATTTGAGGCGGTCACACCATACTACTACTCTTCATATACTGCTCAGCCCTATAAGAAGAGAGCCAAGGACAGGAGACGAATTCTCGTGATCGGTTCCGGGCCGATACGCATCGGTCAGGGTATCGAATTCGATTACTGCTGTGTTCACGCATCGAAAGCCTTAAAGGATGCAGGATATGAGGCGATTATGATGAACAACAACCCGGAAACTGTATCAACCGATTTTGATGTATCCACACGCCTCTATTTCGAACCCCTGACCCTCGAGGATGTCCTGAATGTAATTGAAAAAGAAGGCATCGAGGGTGTGATTCTCCAGTTCGGCGGGCAGACATCCATAAACCTTGCACTTCCACTTGCCCAGCTTATCAAAAAGAAGAAACTCAATCTTAAAATCCTTGGGACCCAGCCTGAAGACATCCACCGGGCCGAAGACCGCAAGCAATTTTCAAAGCTCCTAAGGTCCTTGGGAATCTGCCAACCACCATTTGGAACCGGTTATACATTTGAGGATGTGAAATCGGTTGCCCAGAAGATTGGTTATCCGGTAATTGTTCGTCCGAGCTATGTCCTTGGTGGACGTGCGATGGAGATTGTCTATGATGAAAACGGGCTGGAGCAATATATCGCAGCAGCTGCAAGTGTATCAAAAGAACATCCGGTTCTTGTAGATAAATATATTGCGGATGCAATTGAGGTGGATGTCGATGCCCTCTGTGATGGACAAGAGGTCTTCATTGCCGGAATTATGGAACATATTGAACAGGCAGGTGTCCATTCTGGAGATTCCTATTGCGTCATACCTCCCCATACCCTGGGTCCTTCAATAATTAAACGGATAAGAAAAATCACCACCCAGCTTGCCCGTTCCTTAAATACCCGGGGCCTGATAAATATTCAGTTCGCCATCAAAGGTAATAAAATCTATGTGCTTGAGGCAAATCCCAGGGCATCGAGAACAATCCCCTATGTATCGAAGACAATCGGCATACCAGTAGCACGATATGCTACATTTATTATGCTGGATAAACCGTTAAGGTCTTTAAAAAAGCTTGGATTGGATAAAACAAGAAGAAATAATTTTGTCTCTATCAAAGGACCGGTGTTTCCGTTCTTAAAACTCCCCGGTGTTGACCCCCTGCTCGGGCCCGAGATGAAATCGACCGGTGAGGTGATGGCAATCGATAGAAATTTTGGTGCCGCCTATTACAAGGCGATTTTGAGTGACGATAAATTCAGCAGCAGAGGAACGGTCTATATCACTGTCCGGGATAAGGATAAGCCGAAAATTCTACGCCTTGTCCAGGAATTTGTGAAACTGAAATTCCGTATCGTCGCCACAAGGGGAACCGCAGAATTTTTGAGAAAGAAAGGGATTGATGTTAAAACCGTGTATCGAATCAGCGAACATAAATCACCCAATGCCTTAGACCTGATGCAGGCAGGCAAAATCCATCTTATTATCAATACCCCTACAATGACAACTGCGGCAAAGAGGGACGGTTACTTAATGAGACGCCTTGCAGTAGAATTGAATATCCCGTTCATCACCGCCATCACCTCTGCCTATGCCGAAATCGAAGCGATAAAATATGCCCGAAAAGAAAAGCTGATGACCCGTCCCCTGCATAAATATTACGCTTAGGTAAAAATGGGGGTCAAATCTCAACATTCAACATTTATGACTGATCTATGTAGTAATAAATAGAAATATTTCTTGACGACGAAGCTCAGTATCAGTCTTTAAAATCATTGGCGTAGTTTACGAGAATGTTAAGGTTTACCTACAAGACAAAGAAAAATGTTGAATGTTGAGATTTGAACCCCATTCTACTTACGGTTTTTCAGGCATCCAGGCTGTTAACGCTTGCAGTAAACCATTGACAAATCCATTTTTATATGTAAAATTTCCTGTGGAAAGCCTGAACGCGATAATCTCCATCATCCTGCTACTCATCGCCATCGGTGTCCTCATATTTATCGCCCGGGAGATGGAATCCACAAAAAAGCGGAAGCTTACCGGTATCGTCTTTTTTTTATTGGGTATCCTCTTCTTTATTTCGCAAGTATCTTATCTTATCTACCCATTAGAAAGATATAAAAACTTCTGCGGGCTCTTTGGATACTACACCTCGTTTTTTGCATTCTGGGTCTGTGGTTTCTATTTCTTTATTCTACCAGCTCTTCTTATCTATCTGTCAATTGTATACCTGACACGAGCCCAGACTGAAAACAAAACCCTTCTCTTTTTTATACCGATCGGCGTTGTTCTTGACACCCTATTATTCAAACTATTCAATTTCAATATCAATCATATCCCATCCGGAGGTATGCTCGGTAAGGTCGTGGGCGAATTCTTGAGTAAATACTTCGGTCCGTTTGGCAGTTATACAATCCTGGGATTCAGTATTCTGGTTATACTCTTTATGATGCTCAAGGAAAGAATCATAAAAACTTCTATTCAGGTAATAAAGAGCAAAAAACCAGAAAAACCAATAAAAAAGAGAAAAAAGGAAAAGACAGAAAAGAAAAAACCTGTTCCAAAACCGAATGAAAAGGTTTCGATAAAAAAACCCTTACCACAAATCGATTTTAAGGCTGAATTCCTGAACCTTCTCTCGGCCCCGGAAACCAAGACCCAGGTGAATCAGGATGTTCTGAAAAAGGAGGCAGAGGTCCTCAGCTCGCGCCTTGCTGAATTTGGTGTCACCGGAAAGGTGGTGGGCATTGAATCTGGTCCGGTGATCTCCAGATTCGAATTTGAACCTGACCCTGGCATCAAGGTAAATCGTATAGCAAATCTGGATAATGACCTCGCCTTGGCATTAAAGGCTACTCGTATAAGGATTGTTGCTCCAATCCCGGGTAAATCTGCAGTAGGAATTGAGGTACCCAACCGGGAAAGAAATCTTGTCTACATAAAAAATTGCATCCTTAATGAAGAATTCCAGAACCATCCTTCTCCCCTTGCAATTGCCTTGGGTGAGGATATAACCGGACAACCTGTATGCGATGATATATCTGGAATGCCCCATATGCTCATTGCAGGCACAACCGGTTCTGGAAAGAGTGTCTGCATCAACACAATTATCACAAGCCTTTTATACCACTCCACATATAAGGATGTTCGATTCCTGATGATCGACCCTAAACGTCTGGAACTACCGATGTATAACCCCATCCCCCACCTTCTGCGTCGTGCCATCACCGAACCCAAGAATGCGGTGAAGGAACTGGAAAAGGTGGTATCGATAATGGAATTGAGATACCGTGACTTTGCCCGTGAGGGTGTACGTGATATCGATGGCTACAATGAAAAGGTGAGGAAAAAAGGTGGTGAGGCAAAACCGTATATATTAATCATCGTTGATGAACTTGCTGACCTGATGCTGACCGCTCCCAGCGAGATAGAAGAGAATATCACCCGTCTTGCCCAGATGTCGCGGGCAGTAGGTATCCATCTGATACTTGCCACCCAGCGTCCTTCGGTCGATGTAATTACCGGGTTGATTAAGGCAAACTTTCCCTGCCGGATTGCATTCCAGGTGGCATCCAAGACCGATTCAAGAACCATTCTGGATATGAATGGTGCTGAATCACTCCTGGGACGGGGTGATATGCTCTTTCTGCCCCCGGGGAAAGGCACACCGATTCGATTGCACGGCGCCTATATCTCGACCGAGGAGGTTAGTAGTATAAGCAATCTGATTGCCAAACTTTATATGCGCGAACTGCTCGGGGATATTGAGGCCGACCTTGATGAAGTAATAAACTCCATCCTTGATGAGGAACTCTGGACAATCTTCATAAATCCCAGGGACCCTGCATTCGATGAAAAACGGCGCGCCCTTTCAAATATCATTCCAACCGAGAAGATTGATGAAATAATTACCAACGGATACTACCCGAAATTGACTGAATTGACGGTTGAAGAAGAGATACAGCCCGAGGAGCAACCGGTTCAGGTCGACCCTCTCTTCCCTGAAGCTGCCCGTCTGGTATTCAGACACCAGGTTGCATCGGTATCTTTATTACAAAGAAGGCTAAATCTCGGTTATGCCCGGGCCGGAAGAATCATCGACCAGCTTGAAGCCGCGGGTGTTGTCGAACCATTTCAGGGTAGTAAGTCCCGAAAAGTTCTTATCGAGGCCGAAGACGAACTGGAAAGGATAATATTGAAGTATACAAACCCCTAATCTATCTTCACCACCTTTGATGCACTGCCCCGGGAATTCTCCAGCCTTACAAAATATTCTCCCTGGGGAACCGTTCTACCATTCTTGTCCTTTCCATCCCAATAGAGTTTGATTTTACCCCGGCCTTTGACCGTAAAGAGGTGCCGTATCAGAGCACCTGAACGATCATAAATATTCAATTCAGCACCCGAACCACCAGAGCAGAGCTCGATTAAAACCCTCTTTCGTAAGATATTGGGACGAACCAGAAGTTGAGAACTATTAACATAACCCTGATGTATCTCTTCAACTGGCTGGGCAGGTGAAATTATGAAATTTGTCGGGGTCAACGCAATCGCAGTATCAGAACCGCTAACCGCGGTGTAGCGGATATAACAGTTATTTGAAGATATGCCTGAATCGATTAACCACTGATACTGGCCATTATTTACTAAATTATCAGCAATAAGATTCCAGGGGCCGGATGGTCCACTGATTGAGAGCTCCAATCTGATTGTTGCTGAATTACCCTGGGGAACTCCACAGGTCCATTTTATAAAATGGACCGTGCCTGCAAAGAACTTTTCACCTCCACGCGGATATATCGGAAATACGAAGAGGCTTCCCGGACTTGAGGATTCCTTGAAAAACCTCAGATGGTTTATCGCATTCCAGGAATCACCTTCTTCACCAACCAGGGAGATATCCGGGTAACCATTATGGTCACAATCCCCGCCAACACGAAATGCCGCATAACTTCCGGGTCCAGGGGTATAGAATGTCGTCGCCTCGGTCCAGTTTCCGGTTCCATCACCCAGCCACACTGTAACGGTTGAATCACCAAACGCACAGACATCCATAAACCCATCAATATTCATATCATAAAGCTGGGTTCCACTATATGGACCGGATGTGGGTAGATTTCCTGAAAAATCAGTCCAGGTATTATTACCCTGCCAGACCCAGACCTCTACACCACCGTTTGAATTGCAGAAGGCAAAGTCCTGACAGCCATCATTATCCACATCACCTAAGGAAGGACCCATTCTACCCAGATTTCCTGCTGGCGGAAGATTGCCATCAGCCGAGGTAAAACCACCATTACCATCACCTAAATAGATTGAGCCATATTGATGTGCAACTGCAAAGTCGGCATTACCGTCACCATTCACATCACCAAATACAAAATCCATTGTCGAATTGCCACCCAGGAACCCGAAACAGGGAGTCCAGGTCCCATCACCATTGTTGAGAAAGAGGTGAACCCCATCATCAGCACCAAATGCATTTGCCCCGAGGTCCAGGTCACCATCATTGTCAATATCAGCGAAATCGGTGCAGAACATACCCCAGGGGTCGGTATCACCGATCGAAATACCATCATCCCAGGGTATCCAGTTCTGACCGGTTCCGTCTCCCAATGCAGCTTCGAGGATCGAATCACCCAGGTCACTGCTTGAATAGTTATGGTGCATACCATATCCGATATCTAAATTTCCGTCGTTATTCAGGTCACCAATCGCAATCCCTCCATAACCAAAATTGCCATACTGATAAACACTCCAGTTACCCTGACCATCACCAAACCAGACCATCACGCCGTGTTCATCTGTATTTACATAAGGGTTGCCATGGTCTCCAATTGATAGAATATCTATATTACCATCTCCATTAATATCCACCATCTCGATTTCGGTTCTTCCTCCATCAAGTTCCGGGGTCTGTAAGCCATTGGAAGACTCCACATAATCGAGTGCATAAACCACAACAAATAGAATCAATAGTGACACACATAATATTGAAAGTTTCTTCATAAAAACCTCCTTTTTTGAATATAGATTATAATAATCTGAATAGAAAAAATGTCAACCCGCAAAATGGCTGAGCACTTTTTGTTTTGAATTTTCAAAATGCAGTGTTGAGTTTATTCCATACTTTCTCCGCAGACCGAAACTGTCAGTGGGCTGAATAGAGTTTTATTTCCAGCTAAGGGGCGTCTCGCCCCGATCGATTTGACTCCGCAGGGCGAGGACGCCCTGCGGGCTGGAGATATCTGGTTTATCTCATTTCTCTAGTTTCGCTGGTTTCTCTCGTTTAAAATATTGAGATTCTGAAAAAAATTCAGAATGACATTTTTTTTTCAATTCTGAAATCCGCAATCCGAAATCCGAAATGGTGTGTTTGTCATGCTGAACTTGGTTCAGCATCTCT
>MUKB01000107.1 GCA_002049785.1 Caldifarciminota bacterium 4484_100 | reverse complement strand
TTAACCGCATAGATATACCACAAATTATCTTCAAGCATTGCCTGGCCAACAGCAATATACCCACCATCTGCGGTCTGCTGTACTGAATAACCACGCGCCGCAGATGTCGATGACGGACGCAGTAATTTTCTCCACTGTTCATTACCTGTTGCGTCAGTTTTGATTAACGCCATAAAAATACCCTCAGGGGTTCTCAACTCACCAACAATAATATAACCATCATCAGGATAAGTCTGCTGTACACCTCGACCCCGATCAAAATCTACTCCACCAAATTTCTTACTCCACTGTTCGTAGCCATACGGGTCAGTTTTTATAAGATAAATATCTTGCCCGTTATTTGGGGTATACCCATTTCCCACTATAATATATCCACGATCGGGATGCGTCTGCTGGACAAAAAGACCGACATCGGCTTGATTCCCACCAAATGTTCTACTCCAAAGCTCATTGCCATTGAGGTCTGTTTTGATAAGATAGACATTGCCAGGATCAGCACCTAATTGAACTCCCACAATAATATAGCCATCAAGCATACCATACTCATCAACAGTCTGCTGGACACAATAACCAACTTCATTTGATGTCCAACCGTAGGTCTGATACCATTGTTCATTACCAGAAGCATCGGTCTTGATGAGGTAAACATCATCAAGACCTACACCAAATGACCAGGTTGAACCAACAATGATGAAACCTTTGTCAGGCTGAGTCTGCTGAACATAATAACCTTCTTCTCGATTAGTCCCACCAAATGTCTTAGACCACTCTACATTACCTAATCCATCAGTCTTGACAAGATAGATATCATAATCACCCGCACCAAATGAATATGTGGTTCCCACAATAACAAACCCTCCATCCTCAGTCTGTTGGACGCAACTGCCAAAATCTCCCATATCACCACCATAGGTCCTTGTCCAAACAACATTGGGCTCTTTAGCAATCCCTAAAACACATATTACTACAAATATCAAAATTATTTTTTTGTTCAATCTCTTCATCTGTTCCTCCTTTCTGATGATTCAATAGGCTATTGCTTTTGCCTCAGACAGCGCCTACCTGTCATTATAATAAAAATTTCAAAATTGTCAATGGGTAACATAAAAAAAGCATTTCGGAATTGAAAAATCGTTAGTCATTTAAAACTATTTGTCATTAAGTCATTAAAAACCTTTAGCAGATAAACCAGACAAACGAGATAAACCAGATATCTTCAGCCTGCAGACCGTCCTCGCCCTGCGGAACCAAATCTATCGGGGCGAGACGCCCCTTGGCTACTAACACAGCCCGCAGGCCGTCCTGGCCTGCGGTGGAGGGAGGAGTCAGGCGTTCAGAATATTGACACCCTTTTAAAATTTGGTATAATTTTTAATGAAATTTATCGATGAGGTAACAATAACGGCTATTGCTGGTGATGGTGGGAATGGTTGTATCTCATTTCGTCGGGAAAAATTTGTTCCCAGAGGCGGTCCAGATGGAGGTGATGGAGGAGCTGGTGGTTCAGTCTATATTGTTGGTGATGCGCGGTTAAACACACTATATGACCTGAAACTCCGACCCCATTTTCGAGCGGGTCGGGGCGGCCATGGTATGGGTAAAAAGATGACCGGAGCCCGGGGAAGGGATGTCTATATCCGGGTTCCCCTTGGCGTAGTTGTAATGAATCATAAGGGAACCATAGGCGAAATCCTTAAGGACAAAGAGAAGTTGCTTGTGGCCCAGGGGGGTAAGGGTGGCCGGGGGAATTACCATTTTGTTTCGTCAACAAACCGGGCACCACGATATGCTGAACCCGGACAACCAGGGGAAGAGAAGAAGTTGAAACTGGTCCTCAAACTTATTGCTGATGTCGGCATTGTTGGCCTTCCCAATGCTGGAAAGTCGACCCTTTTAAGGGCAATCACTAATGCCAATCCTCGAGTTGATAAGTATCCTTTTACTACCCTCAACCCCAACCTTGGAATAATAAAGAATTTGCATAAAAACATTGTTGTCGCTGACATCCCAGGGATTATTGATGGTGCACATCAGGGGAAGGGGTTGGGTTTGAAATTTCTGCGACACATCGAGCGGACACATTTTTTGGTTCTTTTGATTGATATCAGCACACCTGCTCCATTAGACCATTATCAGTGTATATTGAATGAACTTGGTGCTTATAATGAGTCCCTTTTGAAGAAACCGAGAATAGTGGTATTTAATAAAATTGATTTAATAAAAAATATCCCTGAATTTAAACTTCAGGAAAGGATATTCTATGTCTCCGCATTGAAAGGTGCAGGGATAGATGAATTGGTTCAGTATTTAAGGCAATGAAGATAAAGTTTAAGCAGGATCGGGAAACAATCTTAAAAATTCTTGAATCGGCGAGCATTATGAGAAAGTTGAGGGTTCTGGATAAATTGAACGGGGTTAATGAGAAGGATAGTATAAAAATTTTACTCAAGGTATTGGAAGACAATTCCTGGTGCCTCAGGGAGAAGGCAGCATATAAACTTGTTCAATATGGAAAGAAGGTTGTGCCTCGATTGAACCGCCTGCTTAAACGGGGATACTGGTTCACCCGTGCTGCAGCCTGTATAACCCTCGGTGAAATCGGTGATATAAAGGCATTGAACGCCGTTATTACACTCCTATTAAATGATGAAAATCCTACGGTGATTAAAGAAGCAAAGACTGCTTTGATTAAAATTGCCGAGAAGAACCCGGATGAATTTTCAATCGCTGTGCAGGAGATGGAAATTGAAAAGGATATGTTAGCAAGGATTCTCTTAATCATTGAGCAGAATGCACCTGAGCTATATCGGCAGATAAAATTGAAGATATCAAATGAATGAAGTATTCGATTTTCTTGACCTCCTGTCGATAAAAAAATTGAGTGAGACAAAACTTTATCTCCTTTTGGAAAAGTATAAGTCACCTGGAAATATAAAAGCTGCTGACCGGAATGAACTTATTTCCTTGGTTGGATCAGAAATTGCCCATCATATAAAAAATATCAGTAGCAATCATAAACAGCATAAGAATTTCAGGGAATTGATTGAGAAATTGCGGATTAAGGTGATTCCATATTATTCGAAGGAATATCCGGTCTGGTTAAAACAGATTTCCCATTTTCCACCGGTTATCTTTGTACGGGGTGAGATTCTAAAGGAGGATGAGGTATCGGTGGCGATAATCGGCACCAGGGGTGCAACCGTTTACGGTAAAGAGATTGCCCGGGATTTTGCAGGTAGGTTTGTTGACTGCGGAGTTACCGTGGTGAGCGGTATGGCACGGGGTATTGATACCCAGGCACACTGGGGTGCATTGAAGAATGGGGGCAGGACCATTGCAGTTCTGGGCTGTGGAGTCGATATCTGCTACCCACCAGAAAATCGTAAACTTATGGAGGAGATAATCAAAAATGGTGCGGTGATTTCAGAATTCACTTTGAATACTCCACCCCTGGCCCAGAATTTTCCAAAGCGAAATCGAATCATTTCTGGCCTTGCCCGGGCGGTAGTTGCAATTGAGGCAAAAGAGAGGAGCGGGGTGATGAATACCGTGAGATGGGCACTGGACCAGAACAAAGAAGTTTTTGCGATCCCGGGAAATATCTATGCCAGGACATCTAAGGGAACAAATCTTCTGATAAAAGAGGGTGCGATACCGGTTACCTCGGCTGATGAGGTACTGGAGTATTTAGGAATTCAACACACGAAGGCTGAACGTCAGGCAAAAGAGGTTCTACTCGATGAAAAGGAGAGGCTGGTCTGGGATGAATTATCCTTTGAGCCGATATATCTGGATATTCTTTCTGAACGTTTGAATCAATCCACCGGTACGATTCTTGAGGTTCTCTTGGGTCTGGAGATGAAGGGTTTGATAAGACAGCTTCCTGGTATGATGTTTGTAAAAAATTTTGATACACAGGGCAGATAATATTGATTTTTCTAAGAATCTATCTATAATTAAATTATGAAATACCGTAACCCGATACCTACAGTAGACATAATCATTGAGACAGAAAAGGGTATCGTACTGATTAAGAGAAAGAATCCACCACCGGGCTGGGCAATTCCTGGTGGTTTTATCGATTATGGTGAGTCTGCGGAACAGGCAGCATATCGTGAGGCCCGGGAGGAGACCGGGCTTGAAGTTAAAGATTTGAGACAGTTTCATACCTACAGTGCTCCGGACCGGGATCCAAGACACCATACGATATCTGTTGTATTTATTGCCCGGGCAAAGGGTGAACCTGAGGCTGGAGACGATGCCCAGGATATCGGTATATTTACCAGGGAGAATCTGCCTGAACAGATTGCCTTTGACCACCGGAAAATCTTGGAGGACTATTTTGAGAAAAGATATTGAATGATGCGTCTGATTCATACTGCAGATTTACACCTTAAGAAAGGAGAGAAGAATCGCCTCGAGGTATTGAGGTGGTTGATCAATAACCTTGAGAGGTTTGGAGCCGATGCACTGATAATTGCCGGAGACCTTTTTGATAATGATACCGATGCAAATATCTTGAGACCTGAGGTGAGAAAAATTTTCCAGAATACAGATGCCAAAGTTATAATCATCCCGGGTAACCATGACCAGCATTCATACAGTTATGATTACGACTATGGAGAAAATGTGGTTCAGTTGATAAAAACACCTTTTGAATCTTATCAACTGGCCGGCATCAAGATGGTTGGAATCCCATATCAGGAGAAGAGATTTATCGAGTGTATAAAAGACCTTCCTGAAGAGATTGACCTTCTTGTTGCGCATGGAACCCTGTATGATAAGACATTTATCTTCAATTATATCGACGATGAAGAGACAAGGTATATGCCAGTTTATCCAGAAAGTTTATCCGGGTTAGCCCGTTATATTGCTCTGGGACATATCCACTCCCGATGTATTGAAAAGAAATACGGTGATACCTTTGTTGTCTATCCTGGTTCACCTTCTGCGCTGGATATTAAGTGTGTAGGAAAGAGGTGTGTCTATCTGGTGGAATTCAGGGATGGTGATCTGAAGATGGAAACGGTGGAGGTGGAGATATCACCCTATTGGGTGACAAGAGAGTTTTTTCTTTTTCCCGGGGCTGAAGCAAAACTTATCGATGAGATAAGAGAATTTCTGTCCGGTATAAAGGATAAGAGAGTGATGGTCCATCTCGATATCAGGGGTTTTAGTGAAGAGAGTGATAGGAATCTTAAATCCCGTGTTGAACAACTTATACGGGAGTTTAAAGGAAAATTTAGTGATTTCAGGATTGATACTGATAAGGTTCAATCCTGGTCGCAACTTCTTGAGAATCGCATAGTAAGAAACTTTGTTCAAAAGACCGAGGGGATTGAATTCAACCTGAGAATGAAAATCTTTGAGATTACACTTCCCATATTTAATAAACTTCTGGAATGAAACTGAAGTCGATAAGGCTCAAGGGCACTGAAGTCGATAAGGCTCAAGGGCTATGGCCCAATCAAGGATTTCGAGTTAAAACCGGGTGATTTTGAATTGATCTATGGATTGAATGAATCGGGGAAGACCGCCTTGATTGAGGCGCTGGGTTGGTTACTTTTTAGAAGAAGTATTAAAGATTTGAGGTATGATAGGCCCTTAGACATAGAGATAATAATCGAGGATGCAGGGCATACTTATTCCCTACCCGCAAAGAAGATAAAATTTAGACTACCTGTAGGTAATATTGCTGGTCTCTTATATGTCAGGGCATCGGAGTCTGCCGTCTTTGATAAGAAGAGTCAGGACAGTTTCTGGGATAGCATCAAGACGATGCTCGGCCGTATCGGCAAGGGGATTCCGTTCACAAAACTGGATAAAAAGATATTTGATGAGGTTGGTCTCCAGTTCAAAAAGAAAGGTTGGAATGAGAATAAAACCAGGATTATCCAACAGGAAAGGGAGAGGTTGAGAAATTTGAAGGATTATCTGGAGCAGATTGGAAAAATTGAGGATAAAGAGGTCTGCCAGTCACGCCTCAAGGATCGATATACTTTTCTAAAGAATAGACTCTCAAAGATTGAAATGGCAAAGAGATATAAAAATTATAAGGAGTTGAAGAATTTATATGGTTTATACTTAGAGACAAAGAGCCGATATCAGGATTATGACCGTTATAAATACGATTACCAGACCAGGTGGCAGAAGTTACTCATTGAGCGGGAATCCCTGATAAAGGCGGAAGAGAATCGGAAACGAACAATTGAGGAGATAGATGTCCTGAAACAGGAGATAGATAAATTGACAGAGAAAGATGATATGATTAGTGCCCAGGGGCTGGAAGAATCCATTCGAACTCTGCCCGGAAAGACGGAAGGTTGGGATATACGGTATAGTGGATTGATACTTTCAATTACTACGATATTATTCCTGATTTCATTCTTCTTACCGATTCCCAAGATAATCTCGATTTTCCTGTTTTTATTGGGCCTTGCTCAGTTTGTCTTCTCTCTCTACCAGAGAAAGAAGGTTCAGGATATCGACAGGCAGAGAAGCGAGTTACTGGATAGGGCAAAGGCAGTCTTCCCAGAGGTTGATAATCTTGATCAGTTTTATGAAAAAGTTCGTGATCTGCACGAACAGAGGATGAAGAGGGAGGCAATGCTTCAGGAGAAGGAGCGGGTGTTGAAACTCTTTGGTGACCCAAGGGATATTGATAAGATTGAAAATGAGATTGAAGAGTTGAGAAAGAAGACCGGTCTTGCCGAGATTGATGACCTTGATGAAAAGATAAGAGAGAAGAAACTGCTTGATGATAAACTCGCCCGCATAAAGGCGAATATTGCTGAAAGGCTAAATGAAGGGGATGAGAATAGATGGATGAGAATGATTGAATCGATGAAAACTGAACCTCCTGAAGAAGAGGTTGATGTAGAACAGGAGGATGAGGTTAAGGCAGAGATAGAGCGAATTGGCCAAAGGATTCAGGAGATGGAACGGGATATTAGAGTATTCCGGGCAGTCCAGAAGTCAACCTATAATGTTACTGATGACCACAGCGCATTTCTTGAGTATCATCAGTTGAGAAAGAGACTGGAGGATTATGATTTAGAAAGGCAGGCAGCAATTAAGGCCCGGGAGATATTAATTGAGATGAGCAGTGAACTTGACCAGTTTATCGAAGATATTATCAGTGGCGATGAGGGCTTGAATAGGTATTTTCATCTGGTCACTGGCCGCTATGATAGGGTAGAGGTGGTTGATAAAGATTTTGTTGCCTATGAAAAAACCCGAAAATTTCAGATTAAGGGGTTGAGCAGCGGAACCAGGGATCAACTCCTTCTCTGCTTCCGTATTGCAGCCCTGAAAAGGCTCTACCCTCAGGGATTCTTTCTACTTCTCGATGATGCCTTTATTTTTGCGGACTGGGTGAGGAGAGAGAAACTTGTTAGATTATTGAAGGATTGCGCAGATAAGGGAAATCAGATTATTTATTTAACCTCGGATAATCATACGCGTGACCTTTTCAGACAGTTTGGTGCCCGGATAACTGAGCTGTAAGTAATTTTATTAAACCTTTTCTCTAACGGTTTCGTCAAACATAATAGAAGGAGGTAATGATGAAGAAAGCTGCTTTAATTATGTTCTTCGGTTTTTTTATTGTAACCGCGGGTTATGGTCAGCATTTTCAAGGCCCGAGACCTGATGGGCCTCCTGGCCCCAGGATGGGAATGCTTGAAAGAATGCAGATGCTTAATCTAAGCGATGAACAGCGCGATAAGATTGCCGATATCCAAACAAATTTTCGAAAAAAGGTCATACCGATCAAGGCAGAAATTCAATTGAAGGAGATTGACCTGAAGAACGAAATGAGGGCGGATGAACCGAATCGCACCCGGATAATGAATTTAGTAAAGGCAATTAGTGAACTCGAATTGAAGATAAAACAGGCAGATATCGATCGCAGACTCAAGATTAGGGCACTGCTGACTCCGGAGCAGAGGAAGAAGCTGAAGAATATGCCGATGCCGAAAAGGTGTGTGGAACACGAGGTGATTAAGAGGATTGATTGATGGAATAGAACAATTTATATAATCCCACTCCAGTAAGGGGTGGGATTAACTTTTATTTCGTTTTTTTATCGCTGACACGCTTAATTGTATTAAAACTATCTAATGATAACTATTTTTCTAACTTCATCGTCATTGACTTCGGCGAAGTAGACCCCTGGAGAAAGGGTATGTGGATCGACCAATCTGCCGGATATATCATAGATATTATATTTTGCATCAAAACCTTTGGGTAGATTTCTGATGATCGTCGACAGCCTGTATTTTTTCTGTTGTATCCGCCTTGTTGAACATCTTTCATTGGTGCCAACAGGAATGTCCACATTACCATAGATATCGAACTGCCCTGCGTGATATTCACTCCAGGCAATGAGATAGTTGATATCTGATGCGGCCAATGTTGGTTGATATCGATAGAAGGCGGTACTGTTTGAGACCCTGACTGGCGACCCGATCAGAACACCATCTCCTGTTATCCATCTACCATAGATGTCGTAATTGGCTTCACGCCAGACAACAAAATAGTTTGAACCATCGAATGTCACCCGGGCATCATACTGGGAATTTACCCCAGTTGCGACGGTTAACTGCTCACCGATGTTTGAACCCTGCATTGATATGAGCTGTGCATAAACATCCCAGTCATCACCGCCTGGCCGTCGGTCATACCAGACAACGAGATAATTGTTCAGACCAAATGAGATGGAGGGGGATGTGTAGGTTGTTGTTGTGAATGGAGCGATTGTAAATACCGTATCAACAGGCTGACCCAGGGTATCGATGAACCGGGCCTGTACTCCAAGATTTTCCTTGGACCAGACTACCAGGCAACGGTTGCCGTCAAAGGCGATATCCGGATCTTCTTCGTCATCTCCAATTCCTGAACCTAACCAGACTGTCGTATCCGGAATACCGCCCTGGGGGGTGATTTTTGTTTCAGCGATATGATAAACACTTGAGCGATTGTCTGCCCAGACAACGATATAGTTATTACCGGTAAAGACTACCGAGGGGTGGGTTTGAACACTGTAGGCGTCACAGATAATAAATGAGTTGAGTGTATCACCTTGAGGGGTGACACGCACCCCGTAGATATCACCGGTACCTCAACAATGGTTTCTGAATACGACCAGCAGGTTTTCACCGTCAAAATCTGCATCAAGCTCATAGCCGACATCATCCCGAAAGAGCAATTTACCATCGGGGTCTATGACCACACCATCCTTGGAAACCCTTGAACCATAGAGAGAGGTTGTAGAATCCTGTCCATAGAATCTTTTGTCGACCCAGAAAACATAATAGATATTGTTGGCATAACAGATCCCTGGATAACGTTGAGAATTCTGGGCAGTACTGATTGGAAAGTCAGAACCTATTAATGTTA
Source organism: Caldifarciminota bacterium 4484_100 (assembly GCA_002049785.1). Classification (GTDB taxonomy): domain Bacteria; phylum Hydrothermota; class Tepidihabitantia; order SM23-42; family SM23-42; genus 4484-100. The sequence continues at coordinate 1,890 of MUKB01000107.1, read as the reverse complement.
AGAGAATAAAGAGCATAATTATTCCTGTACAAAAAACTTAATCCAGGATGGCTTTTCAGGCTTTGGTGACAATTTCTGCCACTCTTCATCGGTCAGTCTTTTGCTTAAGGGCTGGGTGAATTCATAGTAGTCGTATATTCCGCCAATAAATATTTTTGGTCCAGCGTCGGTATTAATCAAGACATAAATATATGCAGGAATATCATTTGCAACCTCAAGCACCTTTTTGGTATTGGGGTCGGTATGGACATCAGCACAGAGTGCATTGCTTTCATCGGTTTCGGTTTTGTAATCGACCGCAGGAAAGGTCTCCAGGGCTTCGAGCACTTCACCGATGTTGCGATGAATTTGGCCTTTACATAGTCATCGAGGATGTTTAGTCTACTCAATTCCTCCTGACTCATATCAACCAGTTTTTTTAGCCGTTCAAAACATTCAGGTATCGGTTCCACATAACCAGATGCGGTTAATCTGGGTTTTGACCTGACCGCAGTCAACTCCATTGTATATGATTGCTTTGCATATAGGATTGTATCGTGTCGCAATTCAGCCCAGCTTCCCAATGCGGTTTGAAGGCATTTATCCTGATATGCGGGTTGAAATTTCGGCACCGGTTTGATCAGGGACTTGAGGGCATAGAGCCATCCGTAATATAGGTTTTTATACCAGTCCTCTTGTTTCAGGGCCTGAAATTCTTTAATCAGATTATCGAGCTGAGATTCATAGTTAGAGAATCTATTTTCTTTATAATGCTCAACGAGTATATTCCTTGCCCCTTTTGAACCGAGAACTGCGAGGACATCAAGGCCCCTGGGAAATAACCTCGGGTCTTCCTGGGTACCGACTTTTTTATAGACAAGCTCCTGGAACATATAAGAATCAGGGATGAATTTCTGACCGAAGAATTTAAAACCCTTGGTTACAACCTCTGGCTCTAAGGTGTCAGGAACCGCAGTGCTTATGATTTTTGGTGGTCGGTAGGTAATCGCCTCATTTATGAATTTCATCAACAACCTTTCGTCCCGGGCAATCTCGGCCGGAGTCTTGCCAGGAAAGTTTTCATTTATTATCTGCAGATATTCTATTGGAGTGAGGTCATCGCTCTTTCCGATATAAAGGGTGATCGGAGTATTGAGCCTTTTCCATTGTTCAAGATTTTTATTCAGTGCCTCTAAAATCATCAGGGCCATTTTTGTCTCTGCCCTTCCCTTTCTATTTGTTGACTCCTTTTCTGGTTTCAGACGGAATCCCATCCTGCCGAACCACATCATCGCACGAAAATACCTTTTCAGTATTTCACTTCTTGTGTAGTGCCCTCTTGGTTTATACTGTGAATAGTCTTCTTTATAGCCAAAGATTGGTGATTTTGCAAAACCTTTACCAGAATTGATCAAGGCCATTTCTTTCTTGACTATATTTCCGGTCTTTCCATCAGGACAATAATCAGGCTTGAGCAGTTTTTCCGCAACTTCGAGATAGGCAAGGTTATTGAGCAGGGTATGTGTCTCTTCGGGATATTTCCTTAGAAGGTCTTTTGTTCCTTGGATCATCGCTTCGGTTAAAGAACAGACTTCAGGATAGAGATGATTCACCTCTAAACTCCTCAAGGAAAAGTCATAAAGGATATGGTAGGTATGGAGCATACCATCGGTGGTTACATAGATGGGTAGATTCTTTTCCTTTAATGATTTATAGAGCTCACTGAATTTTTTAAAGTTGGATTTGCGGGCAAAGAATCCAAAGTCATTTATCATCTTCTCCTCTTTTGGAGATAGAGAATTGAATATTTTATCTGTTCCAATACCTGAACCGGCATAAAACAGAAATGGGATAAGCATCAGATATGGGTAGATAACCTGCATTGCCACCTCCTTGTATAATAATACCCTT
>MUKB01000106.1 GCA_002049785.1 Caldifarciminota bacterium 4484_100 | reverse complement strand
TCTTCCAGGTAAGATGAGCACAATGGTTACCAGGAAAAACCCTGAGGCTCTCAGGCCGTGCTGGTGCTGAAGTATCCGAGATTACAATTTGAACCGTAGCCGGAGGCCCTTCATTGCCAAAACTATCAATAGCAGTTACTTCATAGGTATGGGTGCCATTTTCATAGACTTTTCATAGACATAATCATAATATACAGTAGAATTATAATCGAAAAAGTATCGAATACTATCAATGGACCAGCCAGAAAATGTTCCTGCGTAGTCCGTATAAAATCTCAGTCTGCGCTGGTCTGGTGGTAGAAAGACCTGGAGTGAATCGTATCGACCGCTAAAGGCCTCATATTCCTGTGCAACATCGGTATTATATGCAAAGAGAAAATCGTGCTGAGGTTCGGTTATGAATCGGGAGAAGTACAATATCTTTCGGTGGAGACCCATTATACCGCCGGGAAGATTGATTATATCATCAACAAGGTTATCATAATCTTCATACGGAGGATTACTTTCAAGGTGGGCAATCTGCGTTGTATCGACCCAGAAATGTATCTACAAATGTAGTATCAGTAATTAAATTGAAGTGATAAATATAACATTCATATATCCCAAGACAATAATAACCTGATACATCAGGCATATTGATCCTGATGCGGTCAGTATAGATTAAATCAGGGAACCTGTGGATCGTGATAATATGATAGCCCGAGGTGAGACTTTCTGCATCAACGGTCTGCCAGCCACCATTCTTCCAGGCCTGAACCTCAAAATAGTGAGGAACCCTGTACCAGTAGATTGTGATACAATGGATTGGAATTACCTGGCTGAATGAATCAGACCACCAGAGTGGTGATTGAGGGTCATAATCAGAAAGCCAGTATGAATAATTATCGCTGTCGATTGCCCTTTCTGGAGGATAATTTGGTGCGGAACATGATGCCCGGGCAGTGCCCTGAGGTGCAAAATTGCGCGGATAATTGAGCAGGACACCATTGCGATACAGGCGATAGCCTATTGTTTCGGAATCTGGAGGTTGCCAGGTTATCCTGACCTCATCCCGGTTTATCGTATCCGCAACAAGGTTTTTCGGACTCATATAAAGGGGTGAACGGATATTCAATTCACAAAATGCAAAATTATTTTCTTCGTTCTTTTCTGGAATCGAGTCCTCAGGATCAATCAGAATATAGATATTATGGAAACCGGCCTTGCCCAGGGTTGGATATTGGGCTATCAATGTGACCGAGCCCAGGCCAGGTATTACTGTGATCGTATCTTCGGTTATTAAGTTCCCTGTTTCTGGTTCTTCATCAAAGAACCGTACCACAACATCTTCTGCCTGTCGATTCTGGAGGTTGAAGATATGGGCGATGATACTCACCGTATCTCCGACAATCGGAACTTCAGGGATAAACTCAATGCTGTCCGGCCGGATGCATAAATCAGGCATCGGTGCAGAATCGACAGGAAGATATGTAAAGATTATGTTATTGTCCTCTTTTAATTCTCCAAGGCTGTCATCCGGATCGATGATTAAATAGAACTTATTCTCTCCAGCACAACCCGAAGTATTCCAGGAACCGAAAAAATAAGCAGAATCACCAGCATAAGGAAGATAATTATGTTTCTCTGCAATCAGCACACCACCAGAATCCGGATGATTATGATAAAGATAGAGGTCAACCCGTTTATCTGCATAGTCTTGATTCTTGATAGGCCAGGAACCGATATTGAATACAAATGCATAGACATCGGTAGTATCTCCATCCTCAGGAATTTCCGGGTTCCATAATGTTCCGGTCCAGATTCTTTCCGGTTTGCCTGTGAGGTCAGGAAGGCCGATAATCTTGATTCTCCTTGATGCACGATTATTTGATTCATCTATTTCGACAATCTCAGAATCAGGGTCCACAACCGCGTGGATATAATGATACCTGCCACCGATATACCACAAGTGCCAGTCATAAAAGACCGTCTTGAATTCACCGGGGAGGATTGTATCAATCACCTGATCCGGACCGATCTGGACACCGCCAGAATCAGGGTTTCCATCATAAAATCTCAGGCGAACATTCACCGCGATATTTTCTCTAATATTAAAGACCGAGGCACCGATGGTAATAGTATCACCATCGACCGGCTCGGTATTTGAAACAAATATCGCCCAGTCATAGACAGCAAGGTCCTGTTGATTATAGACCCCGATTGAATTCATCGCCTGATTATTCGACTCATCTATCTCGATAATCTCATCATCCGGGTCGACAATGGCATAGACATTATGTGCGCCTTCAGAGAGCAAAACAGAAACATCGGCATTGTCGTATGCCATTGAACCGAGCTCAGGGATGATAAAAGAGTCGATCAAAACCCCTCCAGAGGAGCAGAACCTGTTGACCCGGTGCAGGATATTCTGGATAGAATATAAAATCCTCCTGGGCGAGTTCTAAATCCGGACCACCGATCACCCTCAACATCCTCAATGCCCGATTATTGGTCTCACAATTTTCTATTATCTGATTATAAGGGTCCAATAACGCATAGATAAAGTGTCGTCCGGGTCTGGACTGGGTTGGGTATAAAATATCAACTGTATCGACACCATCGGCCTGGAGAAGTTCTAAAACGACCTCTCCGATTTTAACCCCACCCGAATCCGGGGCGCCATCAAAGAATTGAACCAATACCGATTGTGCTGACTCCGTGCCGATATTATGAACCAGGGTTCTGATATCTACTGTATCACCTTCTAAGGGCTGGTCCGGAATGAATACAATATCTCCGGTCTCAATCTTCAGGTCAGGTCCGGAATTCTTCAGGGCAAGGATTGAAACCGCAGTCAGGTATGGAGAATCATTCCAGGAACCATTGCTGGACTGCTGGTTAATAAGAAAATTTACTGTTCGGGTATAGACACTATCACCCATCCCCACCGCTCCAAGTGCAAATCCTGCCCAGGCGGTCTCATAGATTGTGCTTGAATCCTGGCCAAAACCGCCATCAGGATTCTGATGCTGTCTCAGAAATCCCACTGCGGTATCAATCATCGTTGAGACATTAAACTGCTGGCAATGGCTCAAGAATTCAAGGATCAGGCTGGTGATATATATGTTACTCAGATCATTCGGTCTCAAACCCCAGCCCCCATCAAAATTCTGATTCTCCCTTAAAAATTCAATGCCATTATTAATAATCTCAGAATTCCCTGATTTCAAGAGCGGTTTCAGGATAATTCCCGCATCCAGGATACTGCTCTTGTAATGATTATAGAGCCCGAATCCACCATCAGGATTCTGGGCCTGGGCAAGAATTTCAAGTTTCTCGTCTATGGGAAGACCCGCCTCCCCAAGGACCTGGGCCTGGAACCCTAAATAATCTAAGGAAAAGACCCCCTGGTCCTTGAGCCAGTTCAGGCCTGAATTATAATTTTCTGAAGACTGTGGAAAATCTTTTAATGCGGTAACACAGAAGACTGTGGTATGGAATGTGGTTAATACTGGATCTGACCAGAAACCGGCTGAGTCCTGGCAGGACCCAAGCCAGCTAATGGCATGCTCTATCGGTGTCCGGGCAAGGCAGATTAAAGGACCCAGAATTATAAAGACTACAATCCGCAGGCCCACACTACCTTACCTCTCAAAAACAGCTTTCTTAAATTCATCACAACCCCTTTTTTACAATAACCCTTATTACCGTCTCAAAATTTGGGCAGGCTACCGCCCTTGTCCGTTACATCCTGAGGGCCAACCTTTTCTTATTTTTCATAAAAATTTTTTGATAATACTATCCAGAAATTTTCAAAAGTCAACCCCCCAGATTTAGGCTTAAGTGTAGTATACTACTTTCTCAGTGTACGGGATCTATCCCTCCGCATTTAAAAACGAAACATATATTGCACTTTCAGAAAGATATTCGTTCCGGTATGATGATAAGCATATGGGTCTAACATCTCTTCTCCACCAGTAAAATTATGATTCGCACCCAGATAAAAAGATGTCAGCGCAGTCGGCGTAAATGAAATCAACGGCGCAAAAAGTAATCTCTTCGTCTCTGAATTATATTGCGATAATAACCGCAAATTCAAATAACGGGTAAACGCATAAGATAATTTCACCTCAAAAACCCGCTGGTTATATTTCCAATCACCATACTCCCCATACCAAAAAAGATATTGATAATAACTAACACCCGCATACACCCGACCCCAGGTCAAATTCAACATCAACGAAGATGATAAACTATTTCCAACACCCGGCAGCTCATCATTATAGTCTATCTGACGACCATAATTGACACTATATGACAGTGTAATATGCTTAATCGTAGATATACAAATGTTACTATTATAAAACCAAAGTCCATTAAACCAGCTACCCTGATAACTCCGATCTAATAACTGATAAGAAAAAAACACACTAACTAAATATTTGAACCGAAAATTCACAGATAACCCACGATTAATCCCACTACGCACACCAAAATACCGATGCGTCTGCGCAAACCTTATCCCCGGCGTCACCGACTCAATAAAATATCTCTTTAAACCACACCGATAATCTAAAGAAAAACCAAACTTAGTATAGTCATTGTAACTGATAAAACCACTACCCGCCCGAAAGGTCGGAGATAAACCCTGAAGATATCCATCAAAGATAATATGCCGACCCCGATGATTCAGCTCTAACCAGAAGGCCTCACCAATAAACTCCTCACCATCAAAGGCACCAGTATAACCATCAAAATTGAGCCCATAACCACTAAATAATTCAGTATCCACAGGCTCCTCGGTCCAGGACACCAGACCCTGAACACGCACCCCATTATCTCCCCATAACGGCCAGGCACCATCCAGACCAAAAACCCGATTAAACCCACCAACCAAAAAATCCCGACCCGTTGCCAAAAAACCAAGATGGGTATCCTTCATAATCGTCCTCTTCACCCGAATAATATTGCTCAACCCATATCGATCACTCCCAAAACTAAAACTCCGCTCCGCAAAAGGCACAATAAATGGTGAATGCCGATCATAAGCACAAATATAACCCAATGCATAATCCCTGATACTACCAGTATACTTCACCGCCACCACAGGATCATTAATCATCCGGGAATAAAAAACCTCAAGCGGCGTCTCAAAAAATGTCTTGCGGGCAGTAAAAAACGGCCGCTTCTCCGGAGTGTATAAGGCAAATGTGGTGTTGACATCAATCTGTGGGGCATCCGACTCAATCTGCGAAAAATCAGGCAACACCGCAAAATCCACAACATTATCATAATTGAAAAAATATTTACCACTCAAACCAGAACGCAAACTCCAGTCACCAACACCAACCGCACCCGAATCACTACTCAATCCACCCACACCATACGGCAATAGCTCAACCCGCCTGGGACCACAAATCCGATCCTCAATATACATCCGCGCATAGTAGGTAAAACATGAAAGACCACGAACCATCGGCGACCAATGGTAATACCACCTATACTTTCTGGGTACTACCCGAGAAATATCGATACGCCAGTAATCGATATAAGTAGAAGGAAACCGCAAACTCTGGAACGGAATCTGAACCTCAACGGTCCAGCAGGAATCCAAAATCTTGGCATCCGCATACCAGACAATATTGGCATAGTCAGCATAAGAATATAGACCAGGCTTCTCCTCAACCTGAAACCAATCACTACGAATTCCGTTGGCATTTACTATAAAAATATATTCTTCAGTCCGCGTAACAAATGTATTGAGGAATATTTTAATGTGGTCATCCAGTACAATTCCATAAAATCTGCTTTGACTTTTTGTCTCTGCCCGCAGCTCCTCTATATGGGGCTCCTCACAGATAATACCAAAATAGAGATTTTCATCATCATAACCAACATGCACAATGGTTTTAACCGGCGCAATCTTACCATACTCAGGATCATAATAGTCCCAGTTCCTAAAATCATCATCAATCCGGGTCGCCTCCTGCCAGCAAGGATCATCCAGATAACCATCAATCACCGGAGGCCTTGTAATCCTGCTCGCCTTAAACTCCGGAGCAACAAAACCAAAAAGAAAATTGATACCCAATAGAATACCTGGTAATATAACCTTTATCACCAAAGAACAGAATCCCATAACTTTAAATAATTACCATCTCATTGGCAAAATCAAACGCCCGCGGATTCTGCTCCATAATCGTTGCATAGATAACAAGATCATTATGCTTCGAAGCAAGAGACTGCTTACAGTATTCCCTTTTCCTATTAATATCAAAATCATTATTCCTCACCGCATGCGAAAAACAGACCCCACAAACCTTGGCCGCCCAGCAACCAAGACAATCCCCAGCCGAATATTTACTATACCTATGCGCCATCTTTAATATTTTATCAATCTCCAGCCCATTGTCAATATCACCAATATTATATGCCGACATCACCCGCTCACAGATTTAGTCTCAACTGTGGTATGATATCGTATCACCATCCAATCAAGTTTAGAGAGTTGAGCCATTTTTATCTATTAAAATCCCCAGATCCGCATTAAATTACTGCAGGGTACAGTTATCTTTTCCCCATCTTTGCAAACCAAATCACACAGCCAGGTTACTGTTCCTGATGATACCCTGCCTTGAAAAGGCGAACCTTCTATCCTCCCCAATTTACCATAATTCTTGCCCCAGATGACCTTATATTCATTATCCGTCTTTTTAATTTGGTAAAACTCTTCAGATGAAGGAATAATAATCTCCGGCCTAACTACCCCGGCTCTCAATTGAGT
>MUKB01000015.1 GCA_002049785.1 Caldifarciminota bacterium 4484_100 | reverse complement strand
TAGTGATTAAAAGGGAACCCGGGGTAGTGTGTGCGGGGTTAGTTGTCTGGGAATTCATCGACGAAGACCGCAATGAAATTTCGGTTAAAGAATTTAATAGCAATACATTGGAAGAATTTGATGCCTATGCTATACCAAATCCGGCGAAGAGGAGTGTGAGATTCTATTGCCGATTGCCAGTACCTGGAGAGATTAGGGTCAAGATTTATACAGCGACTGGTCGGCTGGTGCGGAAAATAGGCGGCTATAAAGCTGCTGGTTTGCAAAGAATAATCTGGGATGGGAAGGACAGTTCAGGGCGCGATATCTCAACCGGAATCTATTTTTATCGTGCGGAGTTGATGGATAGGGTGAAAACGGGTAAACTGATTCTTTTGCGATAGAATTTAGGCCGGAAGGAATATCCTCCCGGCCTAAATTGTCTATTATCCCAGACTAAATTTATCGCTTATTCCCATCCTGCAGGGCGTCCTCGGCCTGCGGGACCAAATCCATCGGGGCGAGACGCCCCTCAGCTATATAAGTTAAATCCCACTTCGTAAGTGGGCTCTGGTTTATCTGGTTTCTCTCGTTTCTCTGGTTTATCTGGTTGAAAAGATTGAGATTCCGAAACAATACTGAGATTCCTCAGCACAGGGTTTAGAATGACAATGTTATTATCCAGAATCAAGAATCGAGCATCGAGTGTAATGACTCAATGACCAATGACTTAATGACTAAATCTTTTCCAATTCCGAAATTCGAAATGCTGTTTCATGACCCGCCAGCCGTCTCGGTTGGCAGCGAAGGTATAGATAGACTCAACCTGACATTTTAAAAAATCAAAACAAAAGGCGGAGATACCCGCAAAAATAGAGGGTTGACCAATATACAAATCTGGTTAGAATAGTTTTATGCACCGTCTTCTCTTAGTGATATTTTTTGTTATCTCCTGTCCCCGCTACGGTCTAAAGAAATTACCGGAAAAAATATGTATAGATACTGCCCGACAGGTCTACAAACAGGACCCTCTTTATGCCTACACATTATTAAAAAATATAAACTCACCAACTTACAACCAAGAAAAGGCAAAACTTCTGCTGAAGATCTATCTCAACCAGAGGGAATATGAAAGGGCTGCTGCGCTGCTGGACAGTATGCCAGAAATTAATGACCTGAATCCATTCCAAAAAAATATGTTACTTTTAAAGACACAACGTTGGCAAAAACTTCTAACGACAACCCAGGATTCTCTCATTAAGGCAATTGCCTATTATAGATTGAATGATTATGACCGGGCACTCAATTTCTTCAATCCTGGTTCTGAACTTAATGACTATTGCATACTTTATCAAGCACGGTGTTATTATGAACTGAAAAACTTTGATAAAGTACTTGAGGTTCTGTTCTTAAAGGATACGGACACGGATTATCTCCAGAATGACTATCGTTCAATTATCTTGGAAACACTTCTCGAGATTGACGACCTGAATATAATTAAAAATATGGCAGGTAGATTAAAGAAGAAATCGTTGGAAGAGTATGTCTTACTCAGGACTTATGAAAAAAAAGGCTGGCGCAGAAAGGCGAAAAAAATCGGCAGGTCACTAATAAAAAGATATCCGAAATCGCCTGGGGCATATTACGCCCTGAGTCTGCTGAAAGCTCACACCAGAGATGACTATAAATCGTTCGGGAAGGTTTGCTACTATCATAACGATTATGAACGGGCTGTCAAATATCTCAAAAAGGCAAAAAAAGATAGTGAAGTCAATTATTACCTGGGAAAGATTTACTACTGCAAAAAAAACTATAATAAGGCACTGAAATATTTCACCCGGAGCAAACGACCTTCTGCATACTACTATCGTGGCCGTATCTATGAAGATATGGCTTTATACCAGAAGGCAATTGATATCTATGACTCCCTTAAATTACTTTACCCCCAAAATACCTTCACTATTCGTGGTCAGAAGCGTAAGGCTTTCCTCCTGGAAGACATCGGTGACACACTTCAAGCAGTTGCAACATTTCTTGATTTAAATGAAAAAAACACAAAATTCCGTGCCGCCATGCAACTATATCGCATCGGTAGTTTGCAGAAGGCATTAGAAATTCTTGAAGAATACGATACACCAGATTTCCTCTACTGGAGGATAAGAATAAAAGAACGCCTTGGAGAACCCACCGATAGTCTGAAGGAATATCTCCATAGTGAATATCCATTTTCATACTACACATTATTAAAAGAGAAGCATAGCATACCTGTAGATACCATTCCTATCGAAATCTGGATTGCCAGTTTAGGCGATACAACCGTATCATTCTCCCGGAGTGATTCACTCCATCTGAAGAGGGCCTTGAGATATTTTGAATTAAATGAACTTCAATATGGAGAAAAAGAACTGGATAAAATTGAACCTAAAAATGGGGCAGAACTTCTGTATTTGAGCAGACTGTGCGCAGAATACGGTGTAGACAGAAGATCGATCATCTACGCATTGAGATTGAAGAGGATGGCAGATAAACAGGGGAAAAAGAGAATTCCGGTTGAGCTCCTGAACCTGCTCTATCCTGTGCGCTATGCAATCACTATCTATGAAGAAAAATCTGAGATAAGTTTGTGCCTTGCTATGATCTGGCAGGAAAGTCTCTTTGACCCTGATGCGGTATCCCCGGCCCAGGCACAAGGTTTGATGCAGATAATCCCTCAAACTGCAACTCTGATTTCCCAAGATTTAGGGATCGATGACTATACCCTGTTCAACCCCTGTGTATCAATAAAATTTGGCTGGCACTATTTTTCGAAATTGATGGAAGAATTCAACTCCATCCCCCTGAGCCTTGCTGGATACAATGCGGGTCCGATTCGGGTTCGGAGATGGCTTGCGGAAAACAATAATTCTGAAACCGACCAATTTATCGAACTCATCCCCTACAATGAAACAAGAAACTATGTTAAATCGGTTCTCAAACGGGAAGTGATATACCGGGCTATTTTAAATCGGGATTAACTCCGTCTTTTTTACCAAACGATTCTTTAATTAAAAGATAGACTGCGCCAACGGTTATAAATGCATCAGCAAAATTGTAAGTAAACCATCGGAAATTGCCCACCCCCATATCGATGAAATCGATTACATAATTCAACCTTATTCGGTCAATAATATTACCGAATGCACCCCCGATGATGAACCCGAGGACTATAAGATTAGTCTTATCAACGACAGACAGGCCGACATAGATAAGAACAATGATACCCACAAATGATATAATATAATAGAGAACACTCGAGCCAAAAGATATTCCAAAAACCCCATATGGATTGAATGTCAGTTTCAATCGAAGTATATCACCGATAACTTTGGTCGGCTGAGCAAAAGGAACAAGTGCATTCGCGACCAGGATTTTTGATACCTGGTCCACAATCAGTGCAATAATGACGAATAGTAGGAGATATCTAATATTTGCTCTTCTGGGTGTCAATTCTACTATCTACCCAATACCTTCGAACATTTTATGCACAATCTGGCCTGGGGCATAAATTTAAGACGTCTCTTGGCAATTGGTTTACCACAGCGCTCACAGATTCCATAGTTTCCGGTGTTGATCTTCTTCAAAGCGTATTCAATCTGTAAAAGCATATCGCGGCGTGTGGATAGAATCTGTGAGGTAATCTCACGGCGTTCGGTCTCACTACCCATATCCGCCATATGATTTGAATAAGCGGACAGATCACCTGATGCATCCTGCTGGGTCTGGGTGATCTGATTGCCTTCATATTGTAACTCCTTTAAAATTTTTTCACGCTCTTTAAGGAGCATCTGTTCATATCGTTTTAATTCCGATTTTTTAAACCTCTTTGTCATCCCTCTTCTCCTTCAACATCTGCAGATAAGACTTCGCCTTTATATTGCCGGGTTCCTGTTCGACCACATCTTCCCACTGTCTTCTCGCCTCGTCAAATCTACTCTGGCGATAATAACAGAGCCCGAGTGTGGTCTTGGCCTCAAGATATTTCGGATTTTTTTCCACAATCTCTTTTAATAATCTCTCACTCTCATCAAACTGACCAAGCTGAAGATACGCCTTGGCGAGCTTAAGCTTTATATCGAGAAATGTAGGACCAAGCTCTGCCGCCCGTTCATACTCATCCTTCGCCTTTTCATAATTCTGTAACTCATAATAAGTATCCCCTAACTGCCGATAGGTGTTAGCAAGTTTTGCCCTCAATTGTGGAGAAAAACCCTTCTCCTTGGTCTCTAAATTTGCTGCCTTCTCAAAAGAAGCAATCGCCTCTTCAAACTGACACTGTTCATTATAGATGATTGCCATATTTACATATGCCTCAATATAGTTAGGATTCAATTCAGTAGCGCGCTTAAAACAATTTATTGCCTCGGTATGATTCCCGGACAAAGAATACGCCAAGCCCAGGGCATTATGGACATCTGGATAGTCTGGATAAGAAGCAACGACCTTCTTTAAAACCTCCAGCGCCTCCTTTATCTTCCCCTGTTCATATAACGCCAAGCCGTCACTATAGAGCTTTTTAGTATCAGGATCCATAGATTATTATATCTATCCGAAATGAATTGTCAATATTTAAGGACTCCATTTTCTGCCTTTTTTTACATACCTCGCCTCCACTGTAGAGACGATACCACCTCGAGGTCTGAATTCACCACGCACAACCGCCCAGTTCGGTTTTACCGCCCTCACAAAATCCTTGAGTATTCGATTCACCGCATTTTCATAGAATATCCCGAGATTCCTATAGCCAAGGATATAAAATTTTAAAGATTTCAACTCCACAAAATATTTATCCGGCTCATATTCAATAGTGATCGTACCGAAATCCGGAAGGTTAGTACGCGGACACAGTGATGTATATTCGGGGATTACAATCGTAATCTTATATCCGGAAAACTGGTTGGGAAGAACCTCAAGTTCAGGTAACTTCTGCCTCAATCCGGCCCGTGCATGTTTTTTTGTATATTCTGCCATAAACAATTATATAATATTTTTTTCATCTGTCAATCGATTAAACCTAAACGATTGCTTGACAAATTATCTTTTTTGATTATAATCTTATGATCGCGGGGTGGAGCAGCGGTAGCTCATTGGGCTCATAACCCAAAGGTCGCTGGTTCGAATCCAGCCCCCGCTATTTTTTATCGACAGGTCCTAAAATCCTTCACGATGGAACTGATTATATTGAAAAGTTCAACCTTCAATACATAAAAAACAGATTATTTCAAGGAATATAATTCCAGATATTTCCTTTTTGTCTTTAAATCATAGACTGAAATGTGAATTTCGCTCGGTTCCAAATTCTCCGGTTCGCCCGACTTATCGCCATCCAGGACATCAACCTTAATCAAGAATTTATCATCGATAATATCCTCACAATCTCTAATATCAGGCAATAGTAACACCTCCTCCATCTTCGAGTGGGCAAGACCAACCGCCCTCCTGAGTTCCTTATTCTTCCTTTCTCGTGCAATCTGATGCGACACAAAACTGAGGAACGGCAAAAGGACGATACCAAAGATAATAATGGCAACCAGAATCTCAATCAGAGAAAAGCCTGAAAGACATTTCTTGTAACTGACGGACAATCTCAATCGGTCCATAAGAGTGGCCTGAATTTTTTTATCTCAGAAAATATTATCGGAATGGAACAATCATAATCAGGGGGCTCAATAGTGCCGAGGAGTATATTCGTATTTGTCGTATCAGAAGATGGTTCATAGAACCCCTGGCAGTATAAGAAGCCCCTGAATCTTCCCTCCAGTGAAACTGGCGCCCGGGAATAGATAAATCCCATAACCTCGGCAGGTTCTTTGATTATCAAATTTCCTGTGCATAAATTTAATATACTACACTGAATTGGTTCTTCACTTGCCACCATAATCACCCCTCGACTAAATGGCGGTCCTGCATAGAGCAGAGCTGGTTCTACAAGGCGGGATGATTGAGAAATTTCAATATTCGGGGCGATGAATACACCGGAAATAGTAGCCTGACCGGTTATCTTTATCGCGCTCTCCGAATAAAGAATAGAATTACTTATCCGCACATCACCCAGAACATTTATTGGACCGACTGCTGCAATAATGACGCCATTCAAACTGGTATATCCGGATATCTGAACCATTGCGGTTGCGGCAAGCGTTATCCCTCCTGTTGACCATAATGCACAGCTTGATTTATTCTCAATAAGTACCGCATCATTCACAAAGACCATATTCTGAGGCAACTGGTTCTCTGGAGAAAATACCTGCGGAGAGAAGAGTTCAATTGAAAACCGACCTGGTGATGAAAGTAGATTTTTTAGATAGATTATCGAATTTTTAAATGAGCCAACGATAGGTTCAGGCAGTCTCAGGCCTGGTTCGGTTTCGAGGATAGCATTAATAGCACCACCACGATATTGAGGCGATTGATTCAATTTAATTCGTCCAACAATTTTGCTTTCCGGATCAAGCACAAAAGGTTTCTCTGAAGCAAGCATCAGATTGTATCTTAATGATTCCGGTATCTGGCCTGCGATTATCACGGATGCGGACTTCTTTGGTAAACTCAATGCCTCGCACTCAATCTTCAGATAGCCGAAATAGTCGACCACCGAGATCCTAACCCTATCATCCTTTCCCCAGAACGGACGCTCAATAATCGGGATATCATTATTCAATGTTCCGGTGCGCCATAAAAAATTTTTTTCTTTCAGTTTATGCAAAGCCAATTTTATCCCGGACTCCGCAGTATAAGAATTCTGGATTGCCCGGAACTCATTCCTGATAGAATAGCACTGATAGAGATATCTCGAGACCATAAGGCTGATAACAATCGAGGCGATAAATGAAACGGTAATCACATATATCAGAGCAGCTCCTCGGTTCACACATTGTGTTGACCCTTTACCTATACCTATCATTCCTGCAGTTTGAGGAGCTCACGACGACCTTCGACATTTATGACGACCGCCCCCCGGGTTATCTTTTCAACCTTTATGCCTTTAAATCGTTCACCCTGCCTCAGGGGATAGACAACATCATTCGACATCTTGATGAGGGCAAGCCGCTCTCCCTTTGAGATAACAATGCCCTGTAGTGAAATATCAAGCTTCGGTTCTGAAACCGATTCTTTCTCCTTCTGCAGGATAAATGGATCCCGCGCAAGGTCTTTATATACAAACTTAAATTTGGGGAGTGTTTCAGATGCTACAGATTTGTATTCGTCTTTATTATAATGAACGGATGATGTTATTGTTCTTATATTTTGAAAGATAAAAAACCACACAAGGAGAATAACAATAATCAAGAAAAAAGGTATTAACTTCTTAATCATCAGAGTATTATAAATTCACCTTTAAGTTCACAGACAATCCTTCCTGCTTTTGTTTCAAGACGGATCTGGGTAAACTGAATTCTATTATCGCAACGTTCAATCCAGTTGATAAATCTGCCAATCTGATTGTAGTTCCCTTTTATCACAAGGGAGATGGGTAGAACATAATAACCATCCCTTTCCAGTTCATCGCCGATTCCGACTTCGCCCAATCCGATCCCTGCCCATTTACCCGCGGTATTGAGAGTATTGAGGATGGCCGATAACCTCTCATCAGGTGATGAAAGGACCTTTCTGCTTACCTCTACTTGGCTGGATATCTTCTCCAGTTCACTAATCTCTTGTTTCAACCTCCTGATTCTCAATCTCAATGACCGGTTGTGACTGCAGGTGAAGACCGCAAGGTATAAAAGAATTACTATAAGAAACCAGGGGACTGCAATATTCACAACACCGTGACCGATCAGATCTCTAAATTTATCGTAAAGGTACATTCCCCTTCTCCTTTAATGCTTTCGATAACAATATTATGATACTCCTTCTCCAGAACCTTTATGAAATTCAAGACCGCCTTATAATCCTTGGCCTTACCCTTAACCTGTACGGTGGTTTTCCTCACCACCTCTTTTCCCTGAGAAACGAGACGAAAATCCGATTTCAATTCGGTAAAATAAAGGCCGGCCGGAAGATTGCTGCCCAAATGGTATAAAAACTCCGACCAGAAAACCCTTTTTCTGCTCAATTCCTGCAATTTCGATAACTTCTCGGAGATAACTCTATTCTCATTGATAACGGTATTAAAGGTGGATCTCCTCAATTCGAGCTTTTCAATAAGCTTGGAAAACTTTTGGTTATTTTTTATGAAAAATAATATAATGGCAAGAAGCACAAACGCTGAAATACCTGCATAGATCAAACTTTTCTTTGCTAACTGTTTCATCCTCGTCCGATATTTCAACCTCTTCTGCGCCTGTTGTTCCTCATAGGGGATTAAATTTATACCCTCTGAATCCAAACCCTTCAGGGCAAGCCCGTATGCCAGGGTATATGAAGGGTTGTGCTTTAACCCTGCACTTGAAGAAATTTTTTTTAATCTGAATGGATTCGGCGTTTGAATATCCATATCCATTATCTCTTTCAAATTCTTTTTCAGTCCTGGAACCCTTTTATAATCACCGGTCATTATGATTTTTTTTATCTCCAGACCCGCACTTCTTTTATAATAGGACAATACCCTCAGTAGCACTGATTGCAGACTCAATACAAAATTTTTCAGTTCCGCCTTTTTATAATAGCCAACACCGAAATCTATTTCATTCACCCCGTAGGGCTCACCTCCAGTTATAAGAAGAAGTTCACTTCTTTTGTAACCGAGGTTCAAAATACCGAAGTCTGAACGCTGTTTTGTCCAGGGATGTTCCTTAAAAACATTATACAATGCAAGGGCTGATGCATCAATCATCTGCGGTGCAATATTACAGGATTTAAGAAAATCGAGCTGACGCCGTACCTGCTGCAATCTCGCAAAGGCGATAAGCACACGCCCGGATTTAAACCGTTGATATGAATAGACAACATCATCAATCGGGGTTGAAGGTATCAGGGATTCGATATTATTAACAAACCAGTCTTCAAAATCCGCTTTATTTGAAAGAGGAGGTTGATAACTACGTGCTAAAATATAAGAGCCTCTTAGGTTTACAACGATATTATCCCTGCATAGTTTAAGTTTTTCAAATATTTCAATGACCCTCTTGCAAGAAGAGGCTGTATCTCCCACCGATAATCTTATGGTTGCACAGCTTATTCTATTCTCGCCGGGCAAGAACTCAAACACCTTTATAAATTCATCACTGATATCCAGACCAACTATGCTACCCACATCTAAAATCTATCCAGAATTTATCGTAAGTCAAGACAGATTTGATTGACAATAATAAATAAATTAATATAATTTGTGCTGGAGAGATGGCCGAGTGGACGAAGGCGCGCGACTCGAAATCGTGTATCCCGAAAGGGATCGGGGGTTCGAATCCCTCTCTCTCCGTAAAAAAAGGGCGGGTTGAAAAACCCGCCCTTTAGAAGAAAAATCTTATTACATTCCCACCGGTACTCTCACACCCAGTTGTCCATAGAACCAATGGTCCGAAGAACTTTCACCACCTTCAGGAGTGACGCTTGTAAAGTTGACACCAAGTTCCAGATATCCGTTAATACCACCGAACGCCATCATACCACCCAGGCCTCCCTTGAATGCAAGGTGTGACATATCAAAACCCTGATACTTATTAAAATACCAGACACCAAGAGGGATATATGGTGTTATCGAAGATGCCATAGGGATGAAAAGGCAGAGGTCGCAAAAAACACCGGTGCCAAGACTGAACATTGTTCCACCCGCTTCATCCTCTTTGATATCCACATTCACCAACCCCGTGCGCAGACCAAGAATCGGCAGAATATTGGTCATTATATCAGCCCTTATTGATGGATAGGCACTTACTGTAGAATCCGAATGCATAAAATCATCATAGGCAATACCCAGACCGATAGAACCTGCATATAAACCGCTCAATCCAGCAATAATCATTAGCGCCAAAAGTTTCTTCATCATACCTCCTTATAGTGAAATTATACACACAATTTAAATTTTGTCAAGGAAAAAATGGTCTCAGTCTTTTTCTCATTTTTAATAGTCTATCCACTGAATAGGTATTTACAACATCCTCAGGTTCAAGCCAACCCCGTCGCGCCGTGGCAATTCCAAACTTCATCCAGGAGAGACCTTCAATAGAATGGGCATCAGTTCCGATTGAAATTTTAACCCCCAGTTCGCGGGCGGTCCTTAGATTGATATCATTCAAATCGAGTCGATCCCAGTAGGCGTTCAACTCAAGCCAGGTTTTTGTCTTTGCTGCATACTCAATAACCCGATGGATATCTACCTGATAGCCCTCCCTTGATGAAATAAGTCTGCCTGTAGGGTGGCCGATAATATCTACATAGGGGTTATCCATTGCAGAACAGAGTCGTTCGGTTACACTCTTTGTAAATCCCTGATGTATTGATGCAATAACCAGGTCCAATTCTTTAAGAACTTTATCAGGAAAATCGAGTCTGCCATCTTTCAAGATATCAACCTCAATACCCTTAAGAATTTTGATACGGATAAATTTCCTGTTCAACCGCTCAATCTCTTCCCACTGTTTGTAGAGTCTCTTCAGTTCCAGACCATGGGCATATCGTGCCGAACGTGAATGGTCACTAATGAGAATATATTCATAACCCAATCCTTCTGCGGTGCGGGCAAGCTGTTCAATCGTTGCATTCGAATCAGAGTACTTAGAATGAATATGGAGGTCTCCCTTAATATCCTTAGCCTCAACAAGTTTTGGTAATTTATGCATCTGGGCCTGTTCAATCTCACCCCGATCCTCGCGTAACTCTGGAGGGATGTAGTCAAGGCCCAATGCCTTATAGATATCCTCTTCTTTTTTTCCGGCGCGAAACCTTCTTCCCTTGAATAGGCCGTATTCACTCAACTTCATCCCCTTCTGCTTTGCAATGTTACGCAAATGAACATTATGTGCCTTTGACCCGGTAAAATACTGGAGTGCTGAACCGTATGATTTGCGAGGGACAATCCTTAGGTCAACCTGTATTCCACCTTCAACGATGATCGAACCCTTAGTATCACCCGCCGCCAGAATTCGCTCTGTTCCAGGAAATTTGGTAAAGGTTTTTATAATCTTAGCACCATCTCTCCCTGTAGCAAGAATATCAATATCACCAATCGTCTCTTTCCATCTTCGTAAAGAGCCTGCTGGTGAAATCTCTTCTATCTTTGCCGACCTTTTTAGATAATCTACAACCTCAGAAGCAATCTTCTGGGCAAGGGCAATGGAAAGGCGTGCCTGTGCCCGTTCATAGAGTTCTATCCCCTTCTTGATATTCTCAACCTTCTTCTCTCCCATCTGGGGAAGTTTTGCCAGAGAACCATCCTCTATAACCCGCTTTAAATCGCTCAAGTTTTTCACCTTCAGTTTTCTGTTGACTAAGGCAAGGGTCTTCGGCCCTAAATTCTGTATATCGAGCATATCCAGCAGGCTGACTGGAATACCCTTAGTCGCCTCTTCATACTTTTTCATCTTCCCGGTCCTGAGATACTCATCGATCTTCTTCGCAATCCCGGCTCCAATCCCGGAGAGTTCCTGAAGTTTTCCTGCTTTATGTATCTCTTCAATATCCTCAACCAGCTCATCCAGCACCCGGGCCGCCTTTCGATAGGCGACCACCTTAAAGACATTCGCGCCCTTAAACTCTAAGGCATCAGCGATGCGGTCGAATATCCGGGCAAGCTCCTTATTCTTCTTCATTCTCCTTTACAAATTTTATCTCACCCTGAATTATTCTCTTTTCTGGCGGCTTATATGGTGTAACTTCAAAAGAAGCATCAACTTCTTGAACCTTCTCTCTCCCGTATTTTTTTGCACCGGCTTGTTCAATTAAAGAACGGACAGTTTTACGATTAAACCCGGGGATACCAAGCTGATGTAACTCTTTAGCAATTGAATGCTCAAGCGTGAAGACCGGTATATCAGCCTTTACTAACCTTTTAGCGGTAGTATATGTCTTGGAACCCTTAGGCGCGTAGGGGATAAATACAAGGTCGCTTAATAGACAGGAAATCCAGTTTCGCTGCATAATATTTTTTCTTCGCTGGCGGTTTTCATCGGGTGGCGCAACAGAAAGGACGAGCAATTCACCATTTTCTGCGCGTCGGAAATATTCATCCCGTTCAGGAAATTCATGAAGTGGTGGGTAAAATCTATCGAGTAAATATGAATCAAAAGTTTCCC
>MUKB01000105.1 GCA_002049785.1 Caldifarciminota bacterium 4484_100 | reverse complement strand
ATCCGGTCGTCCCTTATATAAAAGCCAGTGGATTCAATCCCGGGTTGCAGATATAGCAACAGAACTGGAGGCAGCGCGTCTTCTGATATATCAGGCGGCACAGCTCAAGGATAACCACATTCCCTTTATCAAAGAGGCTGCAATGGCCAAGTATTATGCATCTAAGGTAGGTATGAAGGCAACATCCTTGGCTATTGATATCTATGGTATGTATGGTCTGACCGATGAGTATCCGGTTGAGCGCTTTATGCGTGATGAAAAGCTTATGGAGATCGGTGAAGGGACAAGCGAGATTCAGAAGATTGTCATTGCCAGGCAGATTTTAGGAAAGTGAAGAAGATAAACGACATTTCGGATTTCGAATTTCGGATTTCGGATTTAAACCAGAAAAACCAGAGAAACCAGAAAAACCAGAGAAACCAGAACGTCGGAACTTCGTCAAAAAGTGCAGCGGATAGTGAGTGTTGCGCAGGGAAGCGTATTGAGAATTTAATTAAATGTTTAAAATCAAGGAGGTAAGATGAATTTTGACCTAACCAATGATCAGAAGATGCTCCAGGATCAGGTGAGAAAATTTGCCCAGACCGAGCTGGCTCCGGTCGCACCTGAACTGGATAAATCTGGAGAATTCCCCTGGGAGAATTTAAAGAAGATGGCAAAACTTGGACTTCTGGGAATAATCGTTCCCGAGGAGTATGGCGGTTCAGGATTCGATTTCGTATCTCTGGCGATCGCCATTGAAGAGATATCAAGGGTCTGTGCCACAACCGGGGTTATTGTTGCAGTAAACAATTCTCTTACTACATACCCTATTCTACAGTTCGGGACCGAAGAACAGAAGAAGAAGTATCTGCCTCCACTCTGTAGCGGTGAGAAGATTGGTGCGATCGGAATTACCGAACCCAATGCAGGTTCTGATGTTGCGGCGATGGAGTCCACTGCACGACTTGAGGGAGATTACTATATCCTGAACGGCACAAAGCGGTTTATTACCAATGGTGGTGAGGCAGGGATATTTGTCGTATTTGCATATACCAACAAGGAGTTGAAGCATAAGGGGATTAGTGCATTCATAGTAGAAAAGGGTACACCAGGATTCACCCTGGGAAAACACGAGGACCTGATGGGGATAAGGGCGACCGCAAATTGTGAGTTGATATTCGAGGATTGTAAGATCCCCAAGGAGAACCTTCTTGGAGAAGAGGGTCAGGGCTTTAAGATCTGTATGAATACGCTTGATGTCTCACGGATTGATATCGGTGCCCAGGCGGTTGGGATTGCCCAGGGTGCCCTGGATGAGGCGGTAAAATATTCCAAGGAGCGCAAGGCATTTGGACAGCCAATCTGTAATTTTGAGATGATCCAGTCGATGCTTGCGGAGATGGCAACCCAGATCCATGCGGCACGACTTATGGTCTATTATGCTGGATACTGCAAGGACAAAGGGATGAAGCGATTCTCCAAGGAAGCAGCGATGGCAAAATATTATGCATCTTCAATCACTGTTGATGTTACACGCAAGGCGCTCCAGATTCATGGCGGTTATGGATATACAAAAGATTATGCAATAGAAAGGTTATATCGCGATGCCAAGATTCTGGAACTCTATGAAGGCACGAGTGAGATTCAGAAGATAGTGATTGCGCGCGAACTTATAAAATGATACTAAATAATTAGGAGGTGTTCTTGGAGATCATTGTCTGCATAAAAAGGGTTCCTCAGACCGCTGAGGCTGAGGTAAAGGTGGATCCTACAGGTAAGGATATTATCAAGGACCGGCTTACATTCGATATAAACGAGGCGGATTCTTATGCCTTGGAACAGGCAATCCTGTAACAGCAGGAGTTTGAACCGCTTGACGGCTACAAGACTGCACTTATTTTATACAACATAATCAAGGGTTTGAAATATGATATTATCCTTACCGGTTGTATTGCTACAGATGATGGATATTCTCAGGTGGGTCCTGTGCTTGCCGAACTCTTAGGGATTCCGCATGCAACACTCGTTACCGCACTTGAGGTGGCAGATCAGATGGCAGATGTCAAAAGGGAGCTTGAAGGCGGTTTGATCGAACATCTGAAGATAAAACTGCCCGCACTCTTTGCGGTGCAGACAGGGATCAATGAGCCCCGTTATGCCTCGCTTCTGGCAATCCGAAGGGCAGCGAAAAAGGAGATAAAGACGATGGGGAAAACAGATATTTCAGACCAGGAACTTAAATATCTCTCGAGCCTTGAGAAACTCTATGTTCCACCTGTAGAGCGGCGTGCTGAGATTCTGACCGGCACTATGGATGAGATTTCGCAAAAACTTGCCCAGATTATCAAGGAAAAAGGACTTATATAAGGAGGTTTAATGGCTGATATATTTGCCTTGGTAGAACATCGGCAGGGTGTGATAAGGGATATTACCTATGAACTCCTTTCCTGTGCACGAAACCTTGCAAAGATAAAAGGGGTAAAAGCCGGTGCCCTTGTCCTGGGGTATAACACTGATAAATTCGTCGAATCACTCAAGCCCTTGGTCCATCGTGTTGTTGCGATTGATAATGAGCTCTTTAATAATTTCAATGTTGATACCTATCAGGCCGCCCTTTTCGAATTTTTAAAGAAAGAGCAACCATTTATCACCCTGATCGGCCATACCGCTTTTGGTATGGACCTTGGCCCGTCTCTGGCGACCCAGCTTGCAATACCCTTTACCACCGACTGTATCGATATAAAAATTGAGGATAATCGGGTACGTGTTGTCCGTCAGATGTTCGATGGAAAATTGAATGGAGAGGTCCTCCTTGAGGAGAGCCCTTCATATATTTTGACAGTCCGCAGTGGAACCTTTTCTGCAGAACCTGCCCAGCTTGGTGCCGAGGTCGAAAAGTTCGAGCCATCCATTTCCCAGGAACCAGAAGAGCGGAAATTCATTGAATATATTGAGGCGGTAGTAGGTGAGGTTGATATTACAAAATCTGATGTGGTTGTGGCAATAGGTCGTGGTATCAAAGAGCAGTCGAATATACCACTGATTGAAGACTTTGCCCGTTCAATCGGTGGGGTGGTTGCGTGCTCAAGGCCGATTGTGGATGCGGGTTGGCTTCCCAAGGACCGTCAGGTTGGTTCCTCGGGCAAGACCGTTAAACCGAAACTTTATATCGCCCTTGGTATCTCTGGCGCCTTTCAGCATATTGCAGGGATGAAAAATTCTGATTGTATCATTGCGGTGAATAAAGACCCGAATGCCCCGATCTTTAATGAGGCACACTACGGAATTGTTGATGACCTCTTTAAGGTGGTGCCAGCACTTAAAAATAAGATTCTGGAAATAAAGGGATGAAGTCCAACCGGATTGGGGTCTTTATCTGCCATTGTGGAAGGAATATCGCGGGAACCGTGGATGTTAAATCCCTGGTTAAGGAGATTTCTCAGCTGTATGGTGTGGTTCATTGTGAAGACTATAAATATATGTGCTCAGACCCTGGTCAGAGCTTAATCCGACAAAAGATAAAAGAGAAGAATATTCAGGCATTGGTGGTGGCTTCCTGTAGTCCGTCCCTGCACGAAAGAACATTTCAGCGTGCGATCCAGCAGGTTGGTTTGAACCCTTATCTTTTAGAGATTGCCAATATTCGGGAACAGTGTAGCTGGATTCATCAGGATATCTATTACGCAACTAAAAAGGCAGGGGCGATTATTAAATCCGCAATCGAAAAGGTGAGATTGAATGAGGCATTGATTCCGCAGAAGATTCCGGTTACAAAGAGGGCCCTGGTGGTCGGCGCTGGTATTGCGGGAATCCAGGCGAGTCTTGATATTGCCAATTCCGGATATGAGGTTGTCCTGGTGGAAAGGAGTCCATCAATTGGTGGGCATATGGCACAGCTTTCAGAGACATTTCCGACCTTAGACTGTTCCCAATGTATCCTCACCCCAAAGATGGTTGATGCAGGACACCATGAAAATATAAAGTTATATACATATTCTGAAATAGAATCGGTCTCTGGAACCGTGGGTAATTTTCGCGTGAAGATCCGGAGAAAATCTACCTATGTCGATTATGATAAATGTAATGGCTGTGAAGATTGTGTTGAGGTCTGTCCGGTTAGCCTGAGTAATGAGTTTGACCTCGGCCTTTCTCTGCGCAAGGCGATCTATCGTCCCTTTCCCCAGGCGGTGCCCAATAAATTTACGATTGATCAGCGGGGTATCCCACCCTGCAGGTCTGCCTGCCCAGCAGGAGTGAATGTCCAGGCCTATGTGGCGCTTTCAGCCCAGGGAAAGTTTGCTGAGGCGCTGGCAAAGGAGCGTGAGGACAACCCGTTTCCTTCGGTGTGTGGTCGGGTCTGCACCCATCCCTGTGAATCCCGGTGTAAACGGAGTGAGGTTGATGCCCCGGTATCCATAAGGGAGATCAAACGTTTTCTTGCCGATTATGAGACAGAATTACCTCGGCCCGTGCTACCTGAGAGAAAAAAGGAACGGGTTGCAATTATCGGGGCAGGTCCATCAGGATTGAGCTGTGCATATTTTCTGGCACGGATGGGCTATAATGTTGATGTATTTGAATCTTCTCCATTACCTGGTGGTTTGTTGAGAACTGCAATCCCGCGGTTTCGTCTGCCCCGCAAGAGTCTGGAAAAAGATATTGAATATATAAAATCCTGGGGTGTGGTGATTAAGACCAATTCAAAGGTTGATGCCCCTGAAAAACTTCTAACCCAGGGTTATAATGCGGTTTATATTGCGACCGGTGCCCATATCGAGAGGAAACTCGGAGTCGAGGGTGAGGACCTTGAAGGTATCTATTACGGCATCGACTTTCTGAAACGGGTGAACCTTTCTGGTGCAGTTAAAATAGGTAAAAGGGTACAGGTTGTCGGTGGCGGAAATTCTGCGATTGATGCGGCTCGGACCGCATTGAGGCTCGGTGCTGAAGAGGTTTCGATACTATACCGCAGGTCACGTAAAGAGATGCCGGCAAATGCCGAGGAGATTGAAGAGGCAATCAGGGAAGGTATAAAGATTCAGTTCCTGACCACCCCGGTGAAGTTTATCGGAGAGGCAGGAGGTCTAAAAGAGATTGAGTGTATCAAAATGAAACTGGGTCCTCTGGATGAGTCGGGCCGAAGGCGTCCTGAACCGATACCGGGTTCAGAATTTAGGGTTCCCTCAGATACGGTAATCATAACGATCGGTCAAATCCCGGATACTGCCTATCTGAAGGAAAAACTCGAACTGAGACGCGGTCGGATTAAGGTCAATGACCGAGGTCAGACATCGGTGACCGGAATCTTTGCTGGTGGTGATGTGGTGCGTGGTCCGGCAACCGTAATTGAGGCGATCGGTGATGGAAAATCTGCTGCCTCGGTGATTGCTCGCTATCTTCAGGGTCTTGATTTAGAAGCACTTCCAGAGAAACCCCCTGAGGTCAAAGAGGTTAAAATTCCTCCAGACATTGCCCGGGTTAAACCCCAGACAGTTCAGGTGCTGGAACTGGAAAAGAGGGCAGGAAGTTTTCAGGAGGTAAACCTCGGTCTGAATGAAGAACAGGTGAGACTTGAAGCCCAGCGCTGTCTTGGTTGTGGTGGCTGTGCGGTCTGTGGTGAGTGTGTGAAGGCGTGTGAACAGAAAGCGATAGATTATACTCTGAAGGACCGGGTGATTGAAGAGGAGGTGGGAGCGATAATCGTGGCCACCGGATATGACCTGTATTCGATTGAGAATTTCCCGGAATACGGAGGCGGTAGATATGCGGATGTAATTAGTGGACTGCAGTTTGAACGTCTGCTCTCGGCTTCAGGGCCAACCCGGGGTGAGGTAAAGAGGCCTTCAGACGGCAAGGTTCCAAAACGGGTGGCTTTTATATCCTGTGTTGGCTCACGTGACCCTGAACATCATCTTGCCTACTGCTCCAAGGTCTGTTGTATGTATAATGTCAAACATGCCCTTCTGTATAAAGAGAGGGTTCCTGATGGTGAGCCGATTATATTCACGATTGATATAAGGACCGCAGGTAAGGGTTATGAAGAGTTCTTGATTCGCGCCAAGGAGCATGAAAAAGTGACATATATCAGGGGTAAGCCAGGACGTATCTTAAAGAACCGGGATGGTCTTGTGATCTGGGCCGAGGATACGATTACCCAGAAGCCGATAAAGGTGCACTGTGATATGGTTGTGCTTGCTACAGCAATAATTCCATCGGCACAGGCGCTCACCCTTGCCCAGAAATTGAATATCCACACCGATGTCACCGGATTCTTTAATGA
>MUKB01000014.1 GCA_002049785.1 Caldifarciminota bacterium 4484_100 | reverse complement strand
CCTTCTTCTTTTTTTTGAGTTTCTTTGACATCTCAACTCCTTTTATTTTTCACTTCTTCGCGCAATTTTCTGAAAATCTCCGTTGATAATTTTATAGATATCAAATGCCTGATTTTCCTTTGTTATTTCATCAATCTGACGGGGCAGGGTTGTCCTGGTATAATCTTTTAATCCCTTCAACAGGGATAGACCTTCAAAGAACCTTTTTGCCAGTTCAGTTGTTGAACCGATTTCATTATCAATGATCTTGAGTAACGAAGAATCGGGTTCTGCTGGAGTGGAAAATACCGCACCTTCAACATACCTTTCACCCAATCTCGGCACCTTCTCACTCTTGAATGTCTTTATACCTAAAAGCTGTATATCCTCCAGCCCGTAGTATGCGATCTGGGGAGAGGTGTTTATAATCATATCTGATGACATCGCCAGGAATATCGCCTCAGGTTCCATCTTTTTTATCGCCATTATCTGATATTTCAGGGTAATCGAATCTGCAGAAAAGCTGATATTTGCCACCACCGTGCGGTTATTCTTTATGACCTCCTGGGCAAAGGCATCGGCGATATCTCTATAGTTTTCATCATCGGTGTAGAGGATTGCGAATTTCTTTATCCCGAGGTCGAAGATGCTGTAATCGGCGATTATTTTGGCCTGAGTTTCGCGGTTCTCTTTTCGGGTGAAGATGAGCGGAATCTGTTCAAAACGTGCCTCTTCGGTAATGGGAAGGAAAGTGGGAACACCCTTGCCATCGGCAAAACCACAAATTCCAAAGGCCTCCCGGGAGCTTACCGGTGCAATTAAGAAGTCGACCTGAAGTTCATTAATCAATTTCTGGGCGGCTATGATCGCCTCGATCGGGTCAGATTTTGTATCGAGAATATGGAGGGAAAATGGCAAGAGTTTTTCTTTCTCAAATGCTTTTACTACGGCGAACAGTTCCTTACCGATCTCTGCAAATTTACCACTTAAGGGAAGGAGAACTCCGGCCCTTCCGGTGGTTGCTCCGAGGTTTATGAATCGTTTGTATTCTTCCACTTCAAATTTATAGGTTGTCCGGGGATAGCGTCTTAGTAAGAGGTTGAAGTCCCTTTCCGCCTCAGCCTTCTTTCCTTCCCGCGCTTCGAGCTGGGCAAGGTGGTACAGGATATGCTCATCCACAGGTTCGGCCATAAAGGTCCGGTGCAACTTTTCCAATTGGGAAATTGATAGTTCAGGCAGGGTTTTGAGGATATGGTCGAATGCCTTTGTCCGGGCGCTTGTGTCCTTGGTCGTGGTGTAGAATTTCAAAAGATAGAAAGATGCCTGGTAATCCTGGGCGAGATTGTAATACGATTCACCCAGCAGGGATAGGGTATTGGTGTAGTATTTTGAATTGGGAAATTGTTTAACAAAATATTCACCGGTCGAGACTGCCTTTTCGAATAGGTTCAACTTATAATAACAGAAGGCAGTGAGATAGAGGGCGGGTTCAAATGCATCACTCTTTTTATATTTTTCAATTATTGGTTGAAACTGCTTCAGGGCCTGGGCATAGGATTTCTTATTGAAATAGTCTTGGCCCTTTTCAAATAGAACCACCGCCTTTTCATTGGCGAACTCCGCTTCATATTGCTTCAGAATTTTTGGCTGAAGATATGCACAGCCTAAGAAAATCAGAAGAATCAGGCATAACTTTTTCATCAATCAGATATTACTCAAAAAAGGGTATATGTCAACGGTCTGGTTTATCTGCCTGGGACTCACGGAATTTATGATGCTCGGGCCTGGCCCAATTTCTGGCTGGCCAAAGTCGTTTTTCTATGATTGCCCGAATAAATTCTTGATTTTTTGGGAAATCTATTTAGAATTAGCTATGCGCTATTTGACAATAACCTTTGTGTTCTTTATCTCTTTTAATTGCACCCATTACATAAAATATATTCCAGACCCTGAAAATGATGTAGGGGAATGGGTAAAAAATTTTAGTTTCCAGAAATCATTCCATTATTCCTATGAACTCAAGACCGCCTGGGTTTCTTCTTCAGCCCGGGGCGACTGTGTCATTGGACTTGGCGAACATATTAAAGGCACTTGGCACAGGCCAGAGTCGAGTGTTAATTTTGAATATATAGGCTTGGGTGATATCGAATATATCCGAAAGGACGGTAAATGGGAACAGGCAATGAGGGGAGAGGAGTCGAATATCTTTGAGCAGATCAAGAGGGTGCTGGAGTTTGATAAATTCGAATACAAGGAGTTTGATGAGGGATATTGGTATCGTTTCAAACCCAATGTTCCGTTTCTTGCGCCAAAGCGGTGGCGGGAGATGCAGGGTTGGCTCAAGATTTCTACTGATAACTTCCTCCCTGAAATCATTTGGGCTGGACTCGCGGATTCTTCAATCTATTATCAGATAAAGATTGAAAGGTATAATAGCATAAGCAGGATAAGACCTCCAGACCGGGAATATCAGTTCTTTACAATCAGCAATGCCGCAGATCCAGCTGTGGTTTTTGATTCAATCAAAAAAAGGCTTGATTTACTCGATTTGAATTATCGACTGAATATTAAAGATTCCATTCTGATCCTCAGGGTTCCTTTGTATTACAGAACCGCGGACCTTGAATCTGCTTTGGCACCAGGAAGTTTGAAGGTCTATGGTGTGACAGAATCGAAAGAAGACGCCTGCGAGGTGGTCTACCTTGATGAAGATCCAAAGCGGCCAGTCTACCTGACGAAGAAATTGTTGGACAACAGTGATATTAAGGATGCAAGGATTCGCTTTGATGTGCGGACCCGTCCATATATTCAGTTGAGACTGAAGAAGAAGGTTAGTTTGCCGACCGAAATCGTTTTTGTTTTTGACCATAGTTTGATTACAAAGACCCGACTTGACACAAAGAGAAAAATAGATAGAATAAAGGTGCTGATAGATATGGAATATTATCGCCTCGAATTCCTCAAGGCAGGTGTGGTCCGACCTCTGCCACATTTAGAGTTGAAACCGATGGGAAAAGGGGAGTAGTTGATTACATTAATTCTGGTTATATATACCTTATTTTTAATAATTCTATTCGGTTATTCGATACATGCCTTTATCTTGATAAATTATTATTATAAATTCCGCAGGTCATCCAGATCCACCCGGAAGAAGAAAAGGCTTTCAGAACCGTTTCCTGTAGTTACAGTACAATTACCGATCTACAATGAGAAGTATGTTGTTCACCGTCTCATAAGGAGTGTTACAGAATTGGACTATCCAAAAAAATGTTTGGAGATCCAGGTCCTTGATGATTCTGATGATGAGACCATAGAGATTGTTGAGAAACTTGTTCGGACTTATCAGGATGAAGGCTATGATATAAAGCATATCAGAAGGGGCTCGCGTGAGGGTTTTAAGGCCGGTGCACTCCAGTTCGGCCTGAATATGGCAAGGGGTGAATTTATTGCTATATTTGATGCCGATTTTGTTCCACCCAAGGATTTTCTTATTGAACTGCTACCTGAATTCGATAGTGAGAATGTCGGTGGAGTTCAGGCACGCTGGGGACATCTGAATGATAGTTCTTCTTTTCTCACCCGTGCTCAGGCAATCGGCCTTGATAACCATTTTGCAATGGAACAACGATTAAGGTCATTGGCCAACTGTTTCATAAATTTTAATGGCACCTGCGGAATCTGGCGCAGGACTGCAATTATAGATGGTGGAGGATGGCAGAGCGATACATTAGCCGAGGATTTAGACCTTTCTTATCGTGTTCAGTTGAAGGGATGGAAGATTAAATATCGGGAGGATTTTCCAGTGGAGGGCGAGTTGCCTGAAAATGTAGCGAGTTTTCGCATCCAGCAGAACCGCTGGGCAATGGGGACGATCCAGGTTGCCCGTAAACTATTGCCAAAGGTCTTGAGGTCAGATCTGAGGCCGGTTGCAAAATTTGAGGCCTTTGTCCATCTCACCTGTCACATAAATTTTCTGGCAATGTTGGGACTGGCGATATTTTCACCGATTATTGTCTATTTGAAGGTTGAGGGACTTGCTCCACTCGGCTATTATATATTTGCTTCATTCTTTACGATTGGGGCTTTTGGATATCCTTTTCTCTATTATCTTTCCCAGCGTGAGCTGTACCGCGACTACCGCCGGCGTATTCCATTTATTGCCGGGGTAATTGCCTATTCAATGGGTTTATCGGTTTCGAATACCAAGGCGATAATTGAGGGTTGGTTGAAGAGACACCATTTCTTCACCCGCACCCCGAAGTCCGGGGGAAAAAAGCAGGGGTATCGGCCCGAATGCAAACTCTTTATTCCTTTACTCGAACTTTTCCTCGGAGTCTATATGCTTGTGGGGTTGGTGTATGTGATTGCCACCCTCCAGCTCATTCTGATTCCATTTCTCCTGTTCTATTGCTACGGCTTTTTGAACTTGGGTATTTTTTCTCTTAAAGATATGATTTTTATTCCCAAGATAAAGGAGGTTGTATGCTCAAGAGGGAACTTTTAGAGATCCTGGTCTGCCCTAAATGTAAGGGTGAACTGGAATACGACCAGAAGGCTCAGGAACTACTCTGCCATAAGTGTAAACTTGCCTATCCGATAAAGGATGATATCCCTATTATGTTGATTGATGAAGCGAGGAAGATGGATGGTTAATCTTGCACTAATAATTTTTGTCATCGCCGGGGCAAATATTCGTGCACTCAAAGACGGCGTTGTGATATCGTTTTCATTAGAAAGGTCTGAGGCAGAAATGCTTGAAATTCCTGGAGGGGTATGGTTGAATAGGGCAGGAGAACCTGAGCTTCCATCTCTGCTTTACAAGTTCGGAATTCCGCAGAACGGCGCGGTTGAGGTTAATATTTTGAAGCATGATGAGGCAGTAATTCGAGGAGTGGAGGTGCGACCGGTGGTTGAGCCCGGGATAAGAGAGTCTGTACTCAGGGATACAGGTATTTTTTACAGCCCGGTCTATAAACAGAATAGATTCTTTCCAGATAGTTTGATAACTGTTTCCAGACCTGCCTATCTGCGTGATCTTTATACGGTTGATGTGCGGATCAATCCTGTCCGTTATAATCCGGTCAAAAGAGAGTTGCGGTATACCAAAAGTTTGGTTGTGGAGATAAAATTTAAGGGGAGGCCGATTACGAGGATGCCTTTAGATACAACATTTGAGAGGGTGATGCGACATCTGGTTGATAATTATGAACAGTGCCGTTTCTGGCGGCGGATTCCAGAAAGGCGCGGAAAGAATCCATTTGCAGAGGGGGTCTGGTTCAAGATTGAGGTTGATAAAGAGGGTGTCTATCGTATTGATGAGAAGGCACTTCGTGATGCTGGTATCGACCCGGCTCAGTTCGACCCGAAGACGATGCGTATCTATACTGCAAAATTTGACCTTTTGACCCGGGGTGTACCGCTTCCTGATTCGCTCGATTCTTTGATTGAGGTTCCCTGTTATGTTCAGGGTGAGGCTGATGGTGTATTTGATAAAGATGATTATCTAATTTTTTATGGCTATCCAGCAAGCCATTTTACTTTTGACACCTCTATCTCCTGGTTTTATAATGGTTACGCAACAGATAATGTATACTGGTTTACATTTGGTGGAAAATATGGAAAGAGGATGGCACGCGTGGATGCTGAATATAATGGAAGTCCGGTTGATACCCTGGTAAATGAGGTATTACATCTTGAAGAGGATAATGGTAATCCCACGCGCTCCGGAATAAACTGGTACTGGCAGGATATCTCTCCGGGTGAAGGTTCAGGCGCCGCAACCTCGATCAATATTGAACATCCTGAGGCACAGGGTAATGCCCGTATTACAGTTAGCCTGTTCGACTCAATCGGTGTCAGTGTACCTTTTATTTATCGATTTTCTGTTAATGACCGGGTTTTTTATGAAGAGACCCTGTCATTAACTTCTCATTGGTGCTTCCCCCCTGAGTATCTTACCGGAGAGACTGACCTGAGTGGAGATTCATCGACGCTGAGGATTGAACTTATTCGATCTGAGGACACTACAGGAAGGATGGTTGTCTGGTTTAATGGGCTTGATATTATCTATCAACGAAGAACCCGGTTAAATCGGCCATTCCACGCATTTTACTCCGGGTCTCAAACTTATTCACTTATGTGCGATGATGCGGATGGTCCGGTTTTTGTCTTTGACATCACTGATATGCAGAGTCCTAAGCTCTTCTACAACCTGAAACTGGAAAATGGGAGGCTCTATCTTTCCGGTTCTTGCGATTCATTACAACTGCTCTATTTCTGTAAACTGAGTTCGACGGAGCGGGTGAAGCTGGTTCCAGCAGAACCGGGCAGGTTGCGTGTCCATTCGTCTGGATGCCAGTATCTTATTATTACCCATCCGAAGTTTTCCCGGGCGATAATGCCCCTTGTGCAATATCGGAGTAATGATTATACAGTTAAGATAGTGGATATTTATGATATATACGATGATTTTTCTTATGGAAAATATGACCCCCTGGCGATAAAGCACTTTCTCTATTATGCCTTAAATAACTGGGATGTATTTCCGACATTTGTCCTTCTGGTGGGAGATGCTACTTACGATTACAAGAATAATCTCAAGAAAGAGAATCCGCCCAATTATATTCCGATGTATGAAACCGGCAGTCTTTTGGTCGGTAACCCTGGAATTCCACCGAATACCATATATGAGGGCGAATATACCGATTTTGGTGGTGGAGAATCGATTGTGCTGGGCAGGATCACGGTGCGCACCTCTGCAGAGGTCAGGGATTTTATTGATAAATTGATAACATATGAGACAAAAAATATCGATGGGCTCTGGAACCAGAGGATTATTCTTGCAGGAGATGATGAATACGGTAAGGGCTGGGAGGGGCCTAATATGCACTGCGGTGCCTGTGAGGGTGTAATTCAGAATATCCCTGATTCCCTTTATAACTTTGCCAAAATCTATATGGTGAGCTATCCACCATTTCCACCTTATGGAGGTGCTACAGTCAATAAGGTGAATGCGCGGGAGGATTTTATTCGAGAACTTAATAGGGGTGGCTTTGCTGGTGTCTATTTCGGCCATGGTAATACCTTTCAACTTGCCCATGAGGGGCTCTTCTTTGATTATAATATCAGTGGCATAAATAATGGAAGAAGGTACTACTTTTTCTATTTTGGTTCCTGCACCGTGGGCAGGTTTGATGACTCAGACTATGAATGTATCGGTGAGCAGTTTGTGCGTATTAAGGATGGTGCAATCGGCACAATGGCTGCGACCGGTGGCACCTCTGTGCGTGGGAATGCGGCAATAGGAAAAGTACTTTTTAACCTGATAACTGACCCCAATTCTGAATTGACAATGGGGGAGTGTTTCAGAATTGCAAAGGACTATGGAAGTCCCACATATCTTCTTATCGGTGATCCAGCAACAGGATTGAGAAAGGTTAGAACAAAGATGTCACTCAATGCCTTGAGCGATTCATTGAAGCCTCTTCAGAAGCTTAAGGTGATCGGTTCTGAGCATCGCTACTACCTTGATGCCTTTATTCGTGATACCACACATATTGAGAAGATTGATGCCACAACCCAGGATAAGATCAGCGGCCATATCTATCGTCTGGTACAGAGTGGCCCCAATGTCTGGATCCCCTTTGATTATCAAATTGATGGAAAGGAGATCTATCTCGGTTTCTGGGATGGTGATACTGCGCAGTTGATTATTCCTCAGGTTCCGACGGTGGATCGGCCGGTGGTCAAGTTGACCTCTTTTGCTGGTGGTAAGACCGGGTTTGTCGATTCAATCTTGGTCTATGGTGTTGCATCACCGTCGTCTGATAATGAAGGCCCTCAATTGAAACTTTATGACCAGGCAAGACTCCTGCAGGATGGGGATTGGGTTGATAAGGAATTCATACTTACAGGCAAGGTTAGCGATGAGAGCGGTATCAATCTATTAAATTCGGTCGAGGATATCAATCGTGGTTTTTATCTCTATATAAATAATGATATTGAAAATAAGATTGATTTAAGGGACTATTTCAGTTACGATAAGAATTCCTTTACCAATGGTACATTTAATATTGATATTACATTACCCAAGGCCGTGGATACAATTAAGATAAATGTAGGGTTATAATCAGCAGTTCTGGGATTGTCTGGATGAATTTAAAGAGCCCATTGCGAATGGTGTCTATCTGGTAAAGGCATATTGCGAAAAGGCGACCTCCCATGATGAGGTAATTGAGAAGTTTATCGTGGCACGATAATTTATTAGAAGGAGGAAGTGATGGAGAAACTGATTGAAAGGGTGGAATACAATACCAAGGTGTCCAAGGTTACTTTGAAGAAGGTTGTTGACCAGCCCGGTGTTGCTGCTGAAATCTTTGCACTGCTGGGAAAGCACGGTTTGAATATCGAGCTGATTTCCAGTTGTTCAGCCGGGCAGAAACGGACCGATGTCTCGTTGGCGGTTCTGGATTCTGATGTTGATGAGGTGGTGAAGATTCTGGAGGCATTCTGTAAGAAGTTTGGGGTAGAAGATATCTATGTTGATAAGGATGTGGGTATGGTTTCAATATTTGGAGAAAATCTGTCCCGACAACCGAATGTTGCATCGCGTATCTTTCGTATAATTTCTGATAAGGGTGTCAACATCGAAATGATTAATGCCTCGATGCTGGTTATGAATATCGTTATCGATGAAAAGAGAATTATGGATGTCGTCGCCTCATTGCGTGCCGAATTCTTGATTTGATTTATAAAGATTGATATTTAGATACAGAGGATATCTATAAAGAGATAATAAAGGCGATTTTTTAAAAGATTTGAAAGGAGGTGAAGGAAATGAAGGTCTTAAAATATGTCAGTCTGATTCTTGCAATTATCTGTATTATCCTTGGCATTATTGCCCGGCTTTTCTTGCCCGGCAAAATACTCTTCGGCCTGGCTGCGCTAACCTATCTCAGACTGACCATAATGATGTTACTCTTTGCCCTGACCTTCCATTTTTTCTTCTCTGAAGGATAAGATGCTTTTATGATGTCGGGGCCTGACTCCTCAGGCTACGTGTATTCTCTTCGATGGCGAGGATG
This sequence comes from Caldifarciminota bacterium 4484_100, assembly GCA_002049785.1. Classification (GTDB taxonomy): domain Bacteria; phylum Hydrothermota; class Tepidihabitantia; order SM23-42; family SM23-42; genus 4484-100. The sequence goes on along the minus strand of MUKB01000014.1, from coordinate 22,776 downwards.
ACCAGAATCAGATCTGCGCCCGCAAGCAGACTGATGAACCAGATTGCACCGATGATTAATATATAGAAGGCCATACCGACCGCTCCGATAGGACCAAATGAAGGGATGTTTCCGTAGCGTGCACCAAATCCGGTTAATGCCGCACCACCGACAAGCATTGCGAGAAAGCCGATTACGGTAAATACCGCAACAATCCAGGCGATGACCTTTAATACCACACTTATAATTCTCAGTGCCTTAAATTTATTGTTCATAATGCCTCCTTTTTTAGATTATATTGATAAAATCGGTGATGTCAATCCCAGATCGGGTATGGAATATGAGTTTTTCGCCCTTTTGTGTAACCTCTGTAGCACCGAGTTCTTTTGCCTTTAACCTTATGCGCGCGATGCGGAAAAGGTTTTCAACGGTTTCGGGAAATCGGCCGAAACGGTCGATCAACTCCTTTCTTATTGAATCGATTTCAAATGTTGATTCTGCTTCAAGTAATCTTTTATAAAGCGCAATCCGTTCAAAGGAATTTTTTATGTAATCAGCAGGAAAGAAGGCCTCAAACCTCAGGTTGAGTATCGGTTCAGGTGGAGAGGTCTCACCCTTCAGGTTATGCACCGCCTCAGTAAGGAGTTTTATATAATGGTGGTAGCCGATTGAAGATAAGTAGCCGGATTGTTCTTTTCCCAGAAGATTACCGATGCCCCTTATCTCCATATCCCGTAATGCGAGTCTGAAGCCTGAACCGAGTGTTGAATATGAGATGAGGGCAGAGAGCCTCTTATGCGCCTCATCAGAAATTGATAGATTGGTCGGCACGATAAAATATGCATAGCCCTGTTTATCGCCACGACCAACTCGACCCCTTAATTGATGGAGGTCTGCCAGACCGAATTTGTGTGCTTCGTCAACGATGATTGTATTTACCCTTGGCATATCCAACCCTGACTCCACGATTGCTGTAGAAAGGAGGAGGTTATATTTACCGTTAAGAAATTCCATCATACGACGGGCAACGGTTTCTTCTTTCATCCGTCCGTGCAGGAGACAGATCTTCAGTTCAGGGAGCATCTTTAATAATCTTTTTCTTACCGATTCAATCGTCTGAATACGATTATGCACATAGAAGCACTGACCCCCTCTTGCTATTTCGAATCGAATAATTTTTTTGAGTTCTTCCCGGTTAAAGTAAATTACCTTTGTGATGATATCCTGCCGGCCTACCGGAGGTGTATAGATATTGGAGATATCCCTTATCCCGGTGAGTGCCATATAAAGGGTTCTTGGTATGGGGGTGGCGGAAAGATAAAGGAGTTCAATATTTGGTATCAACTGTTTTATCCGCTCTTTCTGTTTAACCCCGAACCGCTGTTCCTCATCAATAATCATAAGGCCGAGGTCCTTGAATCGTATATCGGGCTGGAGAAGTCGATGGGTGCCGATGATAATATCAATCTTGCCCTGAGCGAGTTCAGCGATAATCTTTTTCTGCTCAGACCTTTTATTGAGGCGCGATAGCATCGCCACATTCACGGGAAAATGTTCCAGCCTTTTTATGAATGTGTTGTAGTGCTGGAGTGCGAGGATTGTGGTGGGACAGATCAGTGCGGTCTGTTTACCATCGAGCGCAGCCTTGAATGCGGCACGCAGGGCAATCTCAGTTTTGCCATAGCCTACATCACCACATATCAACCTCTCGGTAGGTCGAGGTGATTCCATATCTCTCTTTACATCGAGGATCGCCTGAAGTTGATCCGGGGTCTCTTCATAAGGGAATGATGCCTCCAGTTCCTTCATCTCGAATGTATCCTTGCTGTAAGCAAACCCCTTCTCTTTCATCCTGCGGGCATACAGCCTTAACAGTTCAGCAGCCATCCTTTCTGTTGCTTTTCTCACCCGTCTCTTTGTCTTGAGCCAGATGTCACTTCCCAAACGTGACAGTTTTGGTGGACGGTTGTCAGGACCCACATACCTTTCCAAGAGGTTTAGCTTCTCTACCGGCAGATAGAGTTTGTCTGTTCCAGAGTAGTTGATCTGCAGACATTCAACTTTTCTATTTTCAACTTCAACTATGGTCAACCCTTTGAACTGACCGATCCCGAATTCAGAATGGACTACATAGTCGCCCTCTCGCAATCCAACGAGGTCATCAACAAACAGACCTTTATATACTTTCTTTCTTTTCTTTAATGGACCAAATATGTCGGTTTCACTCAGGTAGACCACCCTGTTTCTAATATCCACAAAGCCTTCATTTATGGGGATATCGGCACTTTCTATATCTCCGAAAAGGGTCTCTAATTTTTTGGCAAGGGGTTCAGGAACGAGGAATTTGAATTTGTAACCTCTCTTTTCTATGTCTTTATGTAATGAACTCAGGTCTCCATAATATTTTCTTGTGGGTGCCAGTGGATATTCGATTTCTCCGGTATATCCAAGTATGATTTTCGGTAAAGGGATGTCAATATCCATTTCACTAACTACAACCCCGCGATGTTTTATCCAATCAAGGAGCGGTTTTGGTTTGCATTGCAGGTCGATTAGTTTTATTCTGGCACCTTTGAGATTTTCGATCGAGCGTTGATTCTGGATGCTAAATTTTCTGATGGAAATTATCTTATCGCCGTAGAGTTCAAGCCTTACCGAAATATTCCCGGGTTCGAAGATGTCTATGATTCCACCACGAACAGCAAATTCACCTTCATCTTCAACATTCTCTTCCTGGGTGAAACCGGTTTTAATGAGTGCCTGCTTAAGTTTCTCTAAGTCGATATCCCGACCCGGATAAAATTCAATGGCTATTTTTTCCTTCAATTGCTGTTCTAAGATTTCTGTGGTTGTAATGATTAATTTTGCTGGAGAATAGAATGGATTTTCCTGATTGAGCAATTCTGTGTCAGGAAATATCTTTCTGGATTCCTGAAAAATGTCGAGTGCATTTTCATTGGTGGTTATAAAAAGCACCGGGGTAAAAAATTTGGGGAGTTCAGTTATGAAAAGGGTTTTTGCCGAACCGAATAGACCGGCGATATGGATTTTTTTATCAATCTTCAATTTACTGACGAGATTTTCTAAATTGAAATCGAACATTGGTGTTTTTGGTGCTGAACTTTCTTAATTTTGGTTTCTATTTCCTATGGCAACACCAAGGGCGATTGAGTTCAATTTTGTTTTGGGTTTATCGGCCCGCGAAAGCATCACAACCGGCCTTCTTGCTCCCATTACAATACCTGCGGCCTGGGCCTGTGCAAAGTAGATCAGTCCTTTTGCCCAGATGTTTGCAGCAGAGATGTTGGGCATAAGGATAAAGTCGGTATCCCCGGCGATCTGGCTTGATAATTTTTTATGCTCGGCCGCCTCTTTTGAAACTGCAACATCAAATCCGAATGGCCCTTCAATAATACAGCCAGAGATTTCATTGTTTTTATTCATCTTCACAATCTCCACCGCATCCACTGTTTCTGGCATATCTGGATGGACGCTCTCACTGGCTGAGATTAAGGCAATCTTGGGCTGGGTGATATTCAGGCCATTCAGAAGTTCGATTGCATTGGCGATTATTTTTACCCTTAGATTGATATCCAGTTTCGGATTCATCCCGCCGTCAGACATAAATAGCAACTTATGATATTTAGGTATTTCAAGCACTGCAATATGGCTCAGGATTCGGTCGGTGCGCAGACCCCATTCTTTGTTGAGCACACCTTTAAGAAATGTCGAGGTGGAAATGAGACCTTTCATCAGAATCCCTTTTCGTTCATTAACAACCGTTATCCCTTTTTTCATTGCCTCATTTTCATCGGCAACATCGATGATTTCAATATGGCTGAGGTTCAGATGGACAGACTCAGCACACCTCTGGATCTGTTTCTTATCGTCAATGAGGATTGGAAAGATAAGATTTAGTTCCCAGGCCATTCTGATGCCTTCAAGTACATTCGGGTCGCCCGCCTTGACCACCACACAGTCGACCTTACCTCTTGCCCGGGCAAGGTCGATGAGTTCTGAAAATGATTTCATCTTAGATGATATCTTCTAAGACCTTTATAAGTTTCTCATTCTGCTCTGGTGTGCCAATCGTGATTCTCAGGTGGTGGGTTAGACCGTATTCATAGATCGTGCGCAGGATAACACCCTTTTTTTGCGCCAGGCTGAATATCTCCTTTGCCTCTTTGGAGAAACCGACCATAATAAAATTGCCATAGGTAGGCACATATTCAAGGGCCAATTTTTTCAGGGTTTTATAAAAGAATTTCTTACCTTCTTCGTTGTTGTGGATACTTCGCTTGACAAATTCCTCGTCGTCAAGTGCTGCCGAAGCCGCCATTTGACCTGCACGATTGACATTGAAGGGTAGTCTGACTTTCATCATCGCCCCGATGATATCCGGGCTCGAAAATCCATAGCCGATTCTGAGTCCGGCCAGGCCGTAGATTTTGGAGAAGGTGTGGAGCACAATCAGATTACTATACCTGGAGAGATAATCGAGTGCATTGGGATATGATTCATCTTCAATGTACTCATTATATGCTTCGTCAACTACCAGTATGACATTTTCAGGAACCTTTTTAATGAAATTGTCAAATTCATCCCTGGTGATTATTGTACCGGTGGGGTTGATTGGATTATCAATGATTACAATTTTGGTTTTCGAGGTTATGGCCCGAATCATCTCTTGAATATTATGGCGATAGTCTATTAGCGGAATGGAGACCATCTCTCCACCGAATATCTGACAGGCGATTTTATACATTATGAATGAAGGGTCACTCATTATAACCTGGTCCCCGGGATTCACATAGGCCTTGAAGATCAACTCGATAAGCTCTACTGAACCGCTGCCAACTATAATCTGCTCGGTTGGGACCTTAAATTTTGCACTCAACCGATTCTTGAGATAGTAACAGTTATCATCCGGATAGAAGTTCAATTCGTTGATATTCTTTTCGAGTTCTGCGACCGCCATCGGCGAAGGGCCTAAGGGGTTTTCATTAGATGCCAGTTTCAGAACCTCACCGGTTAATCCGAGCTCACGAATAACCTCTTCGATCGGCTTCCCCGGTTTATAGGGTCTTATGTTTTTAACAAAGTTTCTCAGTTCAATCACAATAACCTCATCACAATTATACCCAGAATTTACAAAAATGCAAGTATTTTAAAGAATATCGGTCTTGACTGTTTCGGTAATTTCATATATATTAATTTATGAACAAAGCAATTATATGGCCGGTTCTTCTGTTGATTCACTGTTCAACAAATCGAATGGTGGTGGTTCCGGTGCTCCTTGACTATAAGGTGTGCTATCCAGCTGAGGCACGGAAGATGGGGCTGGAGGGTGTGGTAACGGTAAAGGTTCTGGTGGGTAAAAATGGCCGTGCTGAAGAGGTGTTTATTTACGAATCTGCGGGTAACTATCTCCTCGACTCAGCTGCGGTTCATTCAGCAAGGACATTTATCTTTTCGCCGGCAATACAGGGGAAACAGCCGGTCAAGGCGTGGGTGATAGTTCCGCTTGAGTTCCGAATTGGCAGTATCAACCTTGAGGAGTGGGTCATTGAGGTGAAATCTTTACTGAAAAGAATTAAGGATCCGAAGAAAGATACCGAAGAGATTGAACAGCTATATGAGCTGTATAAGCAGTTCATTTATTCATCATTGGAGAATAGTATTGAGGAGGCAAATTACTATGTTAAAGAGGTGGTAATGGAACCTATTGCAGAAATCTGGAAAGGTTTCTGGACACGATACCCCGCACGGGTATTATTATTTCTCGATATTATGGAGAGGTTTTCTGATACTTTTACCGCATTGGTGGTGAGGGCAGACTTCAATGAATTCTTTAAGGATGAGAAGCTCGATATGGAAAGGAGTCTTCATGAAGAAGAGGCGAATCTTCTTATCAGGCGTATTGTTGAGACCTTGCAAAGTCTTGACATACCCTAATTTCTAAATATAATCTAATTATGAACTATTGGGGTCAGTATGTAACTGACAAGGGCGGTAGCGTACCCAAATTTTTTAAAAATGAGGGGGTGCGATGATGAATGCAAAAATATTTGTTGTTAGCCAGGACCTGAAGGTGGTTGATGAAATAGTCCCAGTTCTGAAGGATGAGGGATTTTTTGTCAACTCTAGTACCACTCCGGGGTATCAGATATTTCTGGCTATTTAATAAAACCTTTTAGCAAGGATAAGATCAGGAAGGTCATTAATCGGGCCCTGAGACAGGGTGAGTTGATTAGAGAAAATAAACGGCTTCTTTTAAATATCACCGCGGCGAAAAAAGAGTGGGAGGCAACGGTCGATGCGATTGACGAGCCGATATTTGTTACCGATTTTAACTATAATATTCTACGGGCGAATCTTGCTACCTATCGGATGCTGGACAAGGGGGTGAATGAGGTGATTGGTAAGAAATGCTATGAGATATTTCATTGTGCGACTGAAGTGCTCGATGACTGTCCTGGTAAGAAGGCGATGGATAGTGGTGAACCGGTTACTGATGTTATGCCATTTAAAGGGTTGAAGAAACGTTTGAACTGCAGTGTCTATCCTCAGGTGTTTGCTGAAGGTGGTGGGCTTGTCCATTACCTTCATGAGCCTGAACTCAAACCTGAATCTCAGGCTGAGATGATGACCAAATATGAACGTCTATTTCTTGATGCTGCTTTACCCGTTCTACTTATTGACTTAGAAGACTACAAGGTGGTGGATGCAAATCAGAAGGCGATTGAGCTCATCGGTTATGAACCTGAAAGCATATCGGATAAGGACCTGGAAGAGCTTTTTGTCCAGAGAGTAAGGGAAGAGGTTATGACAAATCTTATTAAGCAGATCGAAGGAAATTCAGCTACATTAAAGACGAAGATTCTTACAAATGATGGTAGAGAAGTTGATGTTTATGTCATTACAAATGCGGTGGTGATTGGAACACGGCGATTTGGTGAAATTTTTGTTATTCCTGTTGATTCATTAAAATAACCTTATTATTGTGTGGAGCAAGGATTACTTTTGTGAGAGGATCTGATGATTTTGACTATGCCAAAATGATTTGGGGAGGAAATTCTATAACTGTTAGCTTTTCTACCAGATAGGTCGCTGAAGGGACTATTAAATATAGGGTTTGGTTCCATTCTGTTTGTTGACCTGAGAATTATCAGAAGGACAGCAAATATTTCCGGCATTGAATCTCATATCTATGCTGAAAATGTTTAAATAAAACAGGAGTTAACAATTTATTTAGTTCTGATTTACATTTTAATCGCTGGTATGATAGCTGGCCACTTTACTCTGCAGAGTGGCTCAAATTGTAAATTTGTTACATTTTTCTTAACTTATTGGTTACTTGGAGGGTCAGTTTTTGATATGATATATTACGCTTTTGATTTACCGGTTTTGCCGTTTAATTTACAATTTAGCAGAATAATTATTATAATGTTCACAATGTATTTTCTTGCAACCTTGGCCTTGGAACGTAAGTATAAGAAAAAAGAATACTTTGAAAATCCAAATTTTGAAAAATTCCTTTATATTTATCTTTTTGTTTCAGTTGTGTTAAATATTATACATACATTTAGCATTTTAAGTTTGAAAGATTTTTTTGTAAATACAACGAATATTTTTGCATTTTTCATTATTTATATAACAATCAAGAAATACGGCGATGAGGGTATGATAAAAGCAATTTATAAATCCCTTCTGACCATTTGTGTAATATCAAGCTTGGTGGGTATTTATCAGTTTATAGTTGACCCTTATTTCTTCAGGATTGGTGCTGAACGTTTAGCATTTGCAGATAAATTAAGGTCCAATGGAGTCTTTAAGGCAGAATATATCCAGAGTTATTTTTTAATATCTGGTATAGCTGTAGCCCTTATGACACTTAAATCAAGGATATTAAAATATCTTCTTGTTGCCTTATTTTTGATTGGAATAATCTTTGCATTTCATAGAATGAGTTGGGTTGTAACTATAATACTTTTTGCTATATATTTTATCAAAATTAAAAAAGTGAAAATTTTATATGTTACCATCGTTGCAGGAATTGCATTGGTGATGATTTTCTTCTTTTCATCCAGATCATTTCTGCTGGTAGATGAATTCGGACATTCACACATAGTCCAGGAGCGATTATTTATTGATACTATCACATTCAGATTTAATATATATAGGATGGTTTTAAATAACATTCCGAAAAGTTGGTTGATTGGATTCGGGACTCCCAAGTCTGATGTTTACTATCACGGGATGTTGCGTTTGGGTGCAGGTGAGGATTGGGCAAATGCTGAACGAGGTGGTTTACACAATGGATTTTTGCATATTATGTTTTTCGAAGGGGTCCCTGCGATGATTTTATTTATAATCTTTTTGCTTTCGATAATTTTTTATTTCTATTACCTGAAAGATAAGAAACATATTTTTTATTTCATACCATTTTTTGAGGTAACTAAATTTACTCTTTCTAATATTTCAAATGTTTTTCCTATTTATGGCGAACTTGGCCTTTTAATGGCAATTTCTATCGCCGTTGGTGTTGTAGCCTACAGAAAAAAAATTGATTTGAACAAAATTATGGTAAATTATGCTGATACATAAAAGAAATGACTGATGGAAGTAGCATTGTGAATATCTTCAGCTTTGGAAATCAACGGAGGACGAAACAGATTATTTCTCTCTATAGTTCATTAACATTTGGTATTCTGATAAGTATTTGTGTTAGTGTTATAAATACAAGGCTACTTGGTCCAAAACAGTATGGGGATTTAAAATTTTTGCAGAATATGTTTATTTTTATATCTACATTTCTGACATTGGGTATTTTTGTTTCTGGGGCGAGACTCCTGGCTTCCAAAGAGAATGAAAAAATAAAGAGACAGTTAATTGGAAGTTTATATATACTTGCTTCAATAATTTCAGTAGTCTTGATTATTATAGTATTTATTTTTTCATTTTTTGAAGAGCAGATTTTTAATAATAAACTTGGATTGATAATAAGAGTATTTTCTCCTCTGCTTTTTGTGTTTCCATTTCAATTATGCCTTCAAAATATTATGCAGGGTGATAATAAAATTTATGCATTATCTATTTTTAACATTGCACCAAGAATACTATACATTATAATGGTTCTTGTAATAAGTTTATTAACACATATATCACTCACCTATGTTCTCGGAATACAATTTTTATCTCTCGCTATCTTGATATTTGTGATGGCGATTCATTTTAAACCTGAATTCATAAATTTTAAAAAAATCAGTTCAATAATCTGGCAGGAAAATAAAACATATGGCCTGCAGGTATATATTGGCATGCTCGTAGGTGTAGCAAGTGCACAGCTTGCTGGGTTATCGATTGGATATTTTATCGACAATACTAATGTTGGTTTTTTTTCGCTGGCGCTTACATCTACAATGCCTTTAACGATGATTCCAAGTGCAGTTGGGATTACATTTTTCAAGGACTTCGCAAATAGTTCATCAATACCGAAACGTGCAACCCTGGTCACGATAATCTTATCGTTGATCGGTTTGTTTATATTTCTTCTATTTATAGAAAAAGTGATATTGCTGTTATACACATCAGAATATTTGCCGGTTGTTTCACTTGCCTATTTAGTTTCTTTCGGAAGCATCTTACACGGCTTTGGAGACTATATAAATAAGTTTCTGGGAGCCCACGGCAAAGGTAAGGCGTTGCGCAATGGTGCGATAGTTGTTGGATTTTCTAATATTATAGGTTATATTGTTTTGGTGAGAATGATCGGCGTTAAGGGTGCGGCAATCACGAAAATAATTTCTGGATTGACATATTGTGTTATGATGCTTTATTTTTACAGATATTTTAGAAAAAATTATAGGAAAAATGACGGAAATTTATTGGTTTGAGTTTGGCCGCTGGAATGGAGAAGATTATTATGAACAGATGTGGAAGAGTAATTTAATCGGTCTTAAGAATATAATTCGTCTACAGGAAAAACTGCGATTCAGATTAGTGCATTTCTCAAGTTCTGAGGTATACGGTGATTATGATGGGGTGATGAGAGAGGATATTCTCGATAAACTGGCTATAAAACAGCTTAATGATTATGCTATATCAAAATGGGCAAATGAATTGCAAATCAGGAATTCGCAGTTGTTATACAATACTGAGACTGTCATAGTGCGTTTATTTAATACCTATGGGCCAGGAGAATTCTACCATCCATACAGGTCAGTTAATGCGAAATTCTGTTATCATGCACTAATGAAATTACCTGTTACTGTATACAAAGGGCATCTGAGGACTAGCACATATGTTGATGATGCCGTAAGGACGATTGCTAATATATCCGATAACTTCATTCCAGGTAGAATCTATAACATAGGTGGTAAAGATTTACATACCATTGAGAATCTGGTTGATATAATCTGGGATTATACTGGTGCACCAAGAGAGATTATTACTTATAAAGAAAGTGAGATTCTTACTACGAAAGTTAAGAGAGTGGATGTATCGTTGGCTGAAAAAGAGCTTGATCATAAAATTACCGTTTCTCTGGAGGATGGTTTACATAGAACAATAGACTGGATGAAAAAATATTATAATATAAAATAAAGAATTTTGCTTGATGAGTGACAGAATCGGTAAAAATGTGTTTATTATCAGTGCGACGAAGATATATAACGGAAATAGTGCGGGTGCAGCGCGAATAATGAATATTGCCAGAGCATTATCAATGGAAGGGACAAATGTTTATTTATGTTCATCAACATATAACGACGAAATAACATTCAGGAAATTATTAAGAATATCAGACAAAATCTTTGTAGTTGGTAAGGAAGGTAAAAGAAAGCTTCATAAACTTAATAAGTTGAGAGATTATGTCAAGATAATCGTATATTATAAGTATCTACTGAAAATAGCCAGATTTGTAAAACAGATCTCCGGTGATAAAGCCTTCTATCTCTATCCGACAAATGATTCCTCGATGGATTTTATGGTTATTATAGTTCTGAGGATTTTGAATAGATTTAGAGTCTACTGCGACATTAATGAGTTGAGACGTGCAAGTATGCACAATATCGTTCTACCGAATAACCCTATAAAATGCTTGTATCGGCTCCTTTTTTTCCCTATCAGATATTTAAAATATCTACTGGCTGAACTTCTAACGGGCTGTTATAATGGCATCATTGTTATTTCCACTAATATCGAGAATTATTTCAAAAAATTTAATAGTAATACTATCAGGATTCCAATATTATCTGATATACGTGGAGACAGTTTTGTAAAGAAACCGTTCTATAATAAAAGCAAAAATTTTAACATCGGTTTTTTTGGTCAGCTTTCATTGAAAAAAGAAGGTTTCGAATTATTCTACAGGGCGCTATCAATGGTTAAATCAAATTTTAGTGGTTTCAAATTACACCTGTATGGTCCTTTTCTCAATGAACGTGAAAGAGATTTGTTGTTAGATGTTCTTCCCACAAAATATAATTTAAAGGAAAATATTATCTATCACGGTGTTATTGCACAAAATGATGTGTTTACTGAAATGCAAAAAAATCATCTGCTTATTTTGCCTCGTCCATTAAATTTGCAGACAAAATATGGTTTTTCAACCAAATTATCAGAGTATTTAATTTCCGGTATACCTGTTTTACTCACTGATGTTAGTGACAATTCCCTTTATATAAAAGATGGCTATAATGGTTTTATCGTTCCTGCCGGTGATATGTTCGCTATGGCAAAAAAAATTTTGCACATAGTTAATAAATATAATAATGTTGTTCCACAAGTATGTGAAAATGCCTTCAAAACCGCATACAACGAGTTCTATTATGGCCTGTATGGTAAGAGATTATTGAAGTTTCTTTTTCCAAATAAAAAGTATGGTGTTTTGAAAGGATGAGTACCAAAAGAGTTATGTGGGGAAGTCGTTTCAGTGGATTATCCGATGATTGTCAATTATGGATAAAGGGACTTTGTTTTCTGGTTGCGAATCATTTTTTCTTTTTGTATTTTTGGCCCAATATTTATGTTTTTAAGGGGAATGAATAACCGCAAGATCTGTTTTGTATCTCCGAACGCTTATCCTATTTTGAAGAACACCTGCTATGAGTTTGCTGGCGGTGCAGAAGTCCAGCAAGTTCTTATTGCTCAGGCTCTTACTGAAAATAATTTTCAGGTTTCCTTCATCGTGGGAAAATACGGTGGTAAAAAAACTGAAAAGATTAATAACATTACGGTATTTAAATCGTCTTACGAATACAAAACAGGAAAATTGCACTATGTCCCTGCCTTATCCGACATTTTTCTGGCGCTATGCAAGGCTAATGCCGATTTGTATTTTTTGAGAAATCCAAAGCATTTATTGGGTGTAGTGGCATATTATTGTCAAATGAAAAAAAGAAAATTTGTCTTTTCATCGTCGATTGATTATGATAGTGACTTAAAACACATCAGGAAAAAAGAGAGTATTATAAGCAGAACCCTTTTTTTATACGGGCTTAGACGCGTAGATCGAATCATAGTTCAAACAGATAAACAAAAAAGGCAGTTTGAGAAAAATTTTGGTCTAAATTCTGTTTTAATAAAAAATATGTGTCCATTACCTTCTTTAATGCCGGTTAAGGAATCACCACCTGTTGTATTATGGGTAGGAACCGCACGTGAAAATAAAAGACCTCAATTACTTTTTGAATTAGCCAGGGCTATTCCATCTCTAAAATTTCGAATGATTATCGCACCAGGTAGAAATGAGAGATTTAATAAAATAATTAAAGAACAGTGTAGGAGCGTACACAATATAGAATTCCTGGGATTTATTCCATATCAGAAAATAAATAAGGAATATGCACGAGCCTCCCTTTTGGTTAACACTTCCCGTTGGGAAGGTTTTCCTAATACTTTCTTGCAGGCTTGGGCAAATGAAATACCTGTAGTTAGTTTAGAAATTGATCCGGATGAAGTCATCTGTAAACATAAATTAGGTTTACATTCCAGAACATTTGAACAGATGGTAAAGGATGTTAAACTATTAATTGAAAATGAGGATTTAAGGAGAGAAATGGGGATTTATGCGAGAAAGTATGTTGAGGCAGAACATGGCATAAAGAAAATATCTCGTCAGTATATTGATTTATTTAAAAACATTTAAGTCATAAGATGGATATCTGTTTAATTTCGGAAGATTTGTCATTGCCATTTGATGAAGGGATAAAAAATTTTGCCTATAATTTGATTAAAGAATTGCGAAAGAGAAACAATGTTTATGCTATTTCCACCGGAGGGTATAGAACAGATGAGAGATATGTCGAGAAATTAAAGATTAATAAAACTTTTTTAAGCTACTCATTATTTAAAAGGCTACGCAGTTTCAAGCCAGAAATAATTCTTTATATTCCGTCTCCCTCTGCCACTCTATTCAGTTTTTCACGGATAAGAATGCTCAAATTGTATAATAAGAAATCAAAAGTTGTGATGGTTGCCCTTCAACCGAGGAGCCATTCGTTTTTGGCACAAAAACTCATACCCCATTTGATCCCTGATTTAGTAATTGTTCAATCACAGAACTTTTTGAAACGACTTTCAAAATATGGATGTCAAGTGAAGTTTATAACCGGCGGAGTAGATTTGGAAAAATTTCATGCTGTTACTAATGAAAGTAAAATCAAATTGAGACAGAAGTATGGAATACATCAAAATAAATTTGTGATACTTCACATTGGACATATAAAGAAAAATAGAAATATTGAGTTACTAAAGGAACTGCAAATTGATAATCATCAGGTTATTGTTGTCGGCAGCACAAGCACGAGTCAGGATGGTCATCTGGTCAGCAACCTTAGGATGGCGGGGATACGGGTAATTCTGGACTATTTTGATAATATTGAAGAGATCTATCAGCTTTCTGATTGCTATATTTTTCCTGTGACTGAGAATAATGCTTCGATAGAGTTTCCTCTGTCCGTTCTTGAAGCAATGGCATGCAACATTCCTGTTATTTCAACGAGATTCGGCGGGCTTGTATATCTTCTGAAGGAGGGGAAAGGATTATTCTGGGCTGATACATTAAAAGAAGTTAAGGAAAAAATAGAGCAAGTTAAATTATTAAAAAATGTTGAGACCAGGTCAATAGCAGAGCAGTTTTCTTGGAAGTCCGTTGCAAAAAAAATTATAGAGCAAATCAAATAATTACATATGAGAAAGAGAAATGTTTTTATTTGTTTTATTGGTGTAGACGGTTCCGGGAAAACCACGCAAGCTATGAAGTTAGAAAAGAAGATGAAGGAACAGGGTATACGGGTTAAGTATGTCTGGATCGGCTGGGCACCCACGATATTCAATCCAGTTATTAAGTTATGTAAACGTTTATTGATAAGGAGAGAGAAAATTGATGAAACTGATTACGAAGATTTTACCGCTGCGAAAAAAAAATTTTTAAAGAAACATTTCCTTTCGGGAATCTGGATGTGTTATGTTTTATTAGATTATGCTGTGCAGATATTTATAAAAGTTACTATTCCTTTACTCCTTGGTAATTCAGTGATTTGTGATAGATACATTTATGATTTACTTGTGAATTTAGCAACAAGATATGGAATTGCTCCAAGTAAAATCCTCAGGTTGGCAAGGAATAAGAGACTCCTTTCTATTTTTCCGAAACCTACATTCGTATTTTTCCTTGATGTTCCTGCAAAGACAGCTTATGCCAGAAAAGATGATATTCCATCAATGGACTACCTTATTGATCATAGTAATCTATATTCGAAACTGTGCGACCAACTCAGGATTACGCGAATTGATGGTCTCCAGAAATCTGAATTCATTCATCAGCAACTTAGCAATCTTATATTTCATTACTTAGAGAAATGAATAAAGTGGTGATAATTGGGATTGATGGTATGGATCCAGATTGTGTACTAAAGTGGAAGAGTGATTTACCGAATTTAAGTAAATTTAGAATGTCCAAGATGAAATCTGTTTTTCCACCTGATTCTATATCAGCCTGGGTAACAATTTTCACCGGTTTGAATCCCGCCCAACACGGGATTCTTCACTCAATAGATTATCTGACAAATCGTTCTAAGGATTTTTCGATTGACACCAATATTTTGAGAGGAAGAACTTTCTGGGATATTGCAAGTAAATCAGGTAGAAGAGTTTGTATTATTAACCCATTTCTGGCCTATCCACCCTGGTATGTTAATGGTGTTATGGTGAGTGGCCCGGTATTTATAACAGGCGCGAAAGATGCCTTCCCCAGGTCAATTTTGAAAAAATATAGTATTCCTCCATTGGGTGGGATAGTGGATTTTCCGACAAGTAATATGCTCTGGGATTTTTTTATAAAAAGCAAAAAAGATACAGAGGATTTAGCCGATTTTGGAATTAGATTGTTGAAAGAACAAAATTGGGACCTATATTTTATAACCTTTCTAACACTGGATAGAATTCAACATTTCTTCTGGCGGTACAGTGATGAAGGTGATCCGACATATCCAGGCAAGAACTGCTACCAGAATGTCATTAAAGAATTTTATCAACTATTTGATGAAATCGTTGGTGAATTTGCGTCGTTTATAGATGAGAATACAGTGCTATTGGTCATCAGTGACCATGGACATGGGAGACGATGCACTAAGAGTTTAAATTTAAATGAGTTTTTAAGAAAGGAAGGATATCTGGCACCAAAGATTAAAGGGATTGAATTTCTTCAGCCGAAATACTGGATGGAGAGAGCAAAGACAAGTTATTTGAATTTTGTTTACAGATATAGCTTGGAAGATATCACTATGAAAATAGCGCGTTTTATTCCTAAGAAAGGTGAGCTCAAGAAATCTACATATATAACAGATTTCGATGACAGCTTAGCCTGGGTTGATAAGAACTTTTCTGGTATGAACCCATTTGGTGGTGTGAGACTGAATAGATTGAGGATAGAAAAGGAGAATTTAAATTATGATAAAGTTCGAAAAAAGATAATGCAGGATATCGCGCATCTTAGGGATCCCAAAAATGGACGACAAATTGTGAAATGGATTCGCCGGCGTGAAGAAATCTACCAGGGAGAATTTATAAGCAAATATCCCGATATTGTTTTTGAACTTAATGAAGAATACGGTTTAGGATTCAGTCTTTATCTCCCTATTGTCTCTTTAAATGTAACACACAAGAAAATATCTGGAGGGCATAAGAAGTATGGTGTTTTTTTCTCCAGGGATATGAATGCAGAGATTGATAATATGTGTTCATCCATTTTGTGCGTTACTCCAACAATTTTTAATATTCTGGGCATTAAAGGTGACGATAGATTTAATAGAGAAGCTATTTTAAAAAATGGATATTCTTCTGATTAATACATTCCATTACAATCGTGGTGGTGATTGTATATATACCTTTGAGCTTGCTGACCTGCTCAGGGGAAAAAGACATAAGGTTGTCCACTTTGCAATGGAACATCCGCTCAATTTTACGAGCGAGTATTCGAAATATTTTGTTCCGGAGATTGATTTATTGAGAGAGTTGAAAAAGAAGAGTTTGATAAGCGGTTTGAAGGTATTGAATAGGGCGATATATTCAAATATATCCAAAAAGAAACTAAGCCTACTGCTTGATGAACATCCGGTAGATATCGCCCATATCCAGAATATTCATGGCCATATTACACCATCGGTTTTTCATATATTAAAGAAAAGGAATATTCCCATTGTCTGGACCCTGCACGACTATTTTTTGTTATGTCCGAATAGTACTTTTTATTCAAAAGGCAAAGTCTGTGAGGCCTGCAGGGGGAATAAGTTTTATAAAGCTGTGATAAATAGATGCCGGAAAAATTCCTTTGCCGCCAGTGTCATTGTTGTGTTTGAGGAGTATATCCATAGATTATTAGGCCTTCTGAGACTTGTTGATTATTTCATCACCCCCAGTTTGTTTTTAAAAAAGAAGTTGGTTGAGAATAAATTCCCTGAGGATAAGATTGTGCATATACCGAATTTTATCAGTATCGACAATGGGATAGAGCGGAACCGGTCAGGTCCGTATGCCCTTTATGGTGGTCGCCTTTCCTACGAGAAGGGGTTGAAAACTTTAATTCGGGCGGTCTCTTCAGTAAGTGGAATAAAATTGCTTATCGCTGGTGACGGACCATACCGTAAAGAAATTGAAAAGGAGGTTGATAGTGTAAATAAGCACCGGATTGAATTTCTGGGCCACCAGCCACGGAACGTTCTTTTAGGCCTAATTAAAGGTGCGATGTTTATCATTATTCCCTCAGAGTGGTATGAGAATTTTCCTTACTCGATACTTGAGACATTTGCATCAGGCAGACCGGTTGTGGGTGCAAAGATTGGTGGTATTCCTGAATTGATAAAAGAGGGCGAGACCGGACTTCTTTTTGAACCAGGTAATACAGAAGACCTGGCTGAGAAAATCCGCTGGATGTTTGAACATCCTGCGGAACGGGAGAAGATGGGGCAGAGGGCGAGGGAGTATGTTCTGCAGGAATACAACCCTGATTTACATTATGAGCGGATAATGGAAGTTTACCACAGAGCCATCAAAAAACATAAAGTTAGCGGTGATAAATAAAATGGAATGCGCAGTTATTACAACCTATCGCTGCAATGCCCGATGTCAGATGTGTAACTGCTGGAAGGTTCCCACGAAACCATCCGAGGAGTTTAATCCAGAGATTTTGAAAAAGATTCCTGCGGGTATGAAACGACTCAACATTACCGGTGGAGAACCTTTACTGAGAAAGGATTTGATGGAAATCGTTGAAATTTTAAATAAAAAAACTGAGCGTCTCGAGATAAGCACCAACGGTTATTTTACTGATAAAATTATTGATATCGCAAAGAGATTTCCTGATATTACCGTTAGGATTAGTGTTGAAGGATTGCCGGAAAAAAATGATCGATTACGTGGACTAAAAAATGGTTTTGACCATGCTTTAAGAACCCTTCTCGAGTTAAAGAATCTGGGCATCAAAGATATCGGCTTTGCCATTGTTATTTCCCATAACAATATTTCAGACCTACTTGCCCTTTATGAACTTACAGCAGGTCTTGATGTTGAATTTTCTCAGTCCACAATGCATAATTCTTTCTATTTTCATAAATTCGACAATCGGATTGAGGATATTGACGAGGTGAGCAGAATAATGTATGATTTTATTAAGAGGCTTCTCAGTTCAAGGCGAAGAAGTTTGAAGATGCGGGTTAAGGATTGGTTTCGGGCCTATATAAATATGGGATTGCTCAAATACATAAGAGGCGAGTCCAGACCTATCCCCTGTGGTGCGGGGACCGACAGTTTTTTTGTTGACCCCTGGGGTCGTGTGCTTGCCTGTAACGGTTCAGACGAGCCCTGGGTGATGGGTGATCTGAATAGTCAAGATTTTGATGAACTGTGGCATTCTGAACAGGCTGAAGCGGTCAGACAGATGGTGCGGAACTGTCAGAAGAACTGCTGGATGACAGGAACATCGGTTCCTGCAATGCGCAAAAATTTCTTGATACCGTTCAGCTGGGTTTTGAAGAACAAATTGAGAATGTTATTGAATAGAGAGGTTATTGTGTCATAATGAGGATTGCATTCGTAGGACATAAAGGGGTGCCGGCACGATATGGCGGTGTGGAGAGACATGTAGAAGAACTGGGGTCGAGACTTGCTCAGCGCGGCCATTCAATCATTATCTACAGCCGATGGAATTATAATTTCTTCAAAGGGAGATATAAGAATATGCGTATAGTGAGTTTACCGTCGATCCCCCAGAAACACACTGAAATGATTTCTCACACATTTTTATCCTTGTTGAGCCTTCTGGATAAGGAAGTTGATGTGATTCATATCCATAGTGTTGATCCCGCATTATTATCTTTCATTCCCCGATTGAAGGCAAAGGTTGTGGTTACCTCCCATGGCCAGGCATATCGTCGAGGAAAATGGGGTCCGGTGGCAAAAAGACTTTCTCTTATCGCGGAGCGGGCATTTATTCTCTTCCCTCATTGTAGAATAGCAGTATCGAGGACTTTGAAAAGATATTATGAGGATAGATATCAATGCCGGGTAGTGTACATACCTAATGGTATAAATATTCTTGAAGAGAACGGTGATGATACATTAATGCATTTTGGCCTCTCAAAAAATGGTTATTTTCTCTTTGTCGGAAGGATTATACCGACCAAGGGATGTGATACATTGATTGAGGCCTTTAAATTGGTGAAGACCACAAAAAAACTTGTTCTTGTTGGAGGTAGTTCTTATACAGACAGTTATTTTAATGATTTGAAGAAAAGGGCAGACCCGCGGGTGTTATTTCTGGGCTATCGTTTCGGCCGTGAACTATCTCAGCTTTACGCAAATGCATACTGTTTTGTTATGCCCTCCGAGATTGAAGGATTGGCGATAACCCTGCTTGAGGCGATGGCTTATCGTCAATGTGTTATCTATTCGGATATTCCAGAAAATTGTGAAGTTGCACAGGGGGTAGGGATTCCATTTCGTAATAGAGATATTCACAGCCTGGCAGAAAAACTTACAATTGCATTAGAAAATCCAGCTATGTTAAAGGAATTGGGTAAGAAGGCGCAAGACCGTATTAAAGAAGAATATGATTGGGATAGTATCGTTACAAAGACCGAGCAGATTTATAGGGGGCTGTTCAGATAATTGCATATTGATGATGGAAATCTTGACTTGCAGAAAAATTTTGATATAATAAATTTTGAAAAAGGAGGACGATGAAACTGGCAGTTGTGGGTGTGGGCTATTGGGGCCCTAATCTGGTGCGAAATTTTTTAAATCACCCCGAGGTTTCTGAGGTCTATTGTTGTGATATTGATAGACAGAGGCTCGATTTCATCCAGAAAAAATATCCTTCTGTTAAGATTACTAACGATTACAGTTCTATTTTGCAAAACCAAGAAATCGAAGGTATTGTCCTCGCAACTCCAGTAGGAACACACTTTCCTCTGGCCAAGAAGGCCCTGGAATTTAATAAAAATGTTTTGGTTGAAAAACCGCTGACCGCAAATGTCGATGACGCGCGTGCCCTCATCGATCTGGCTGAAGAGAAAGGTTTGAAGCTTATGGTGGATCACATTTTTGTCTATAACGGCGCAGTCAGAAAGATTAAAGAAATTGTCGATTCCGGCGAGATTGGTGATATTATGTATTTCGATGCAGTAAGGATTAATCTTGGCCTTTTTCAGCATGATGTGAATGTGATATGGGATCTGGCTACCCATGACCTTTCGATAATGGATTATATCATCAGCAAAAAACCGAATGCGGTATCCGCAGTTGGTATGGGCCACTATAATGCGTTGGAAGATATTTCCTACATTACTCTTTATTATGACAATAGATGTATTTGCCATATCCATGTGAACTGGCTGGCTCCAGTAAAAATACGGAGGATCCTGATTGGCGGAACTAAAAAGATGATTGTCTTTGATGATGTCGAACCGGTTGAAAAGATAAAGGTTTATGATAAAGGTGTAGAAGTAACAACGCGTGAAGGGATTTACAAAACCCTTATTCAATATCGAACCGGGGATATGACCTCACCCCAATACGATACTACAGAACCCTTGATGAGCGTAGTGGATGAGTTCATCCAGTCCATAAAAAATAACAGAAGACCATTAACCGATGGCTGGGCAGGTCTGAAAATTGTAAAGATTATGGAAGCAGCCGAATATTCAATTAAGAATAAAGGTCAGATCATTGAATTAGATGTCTGAATTTAAAAGGATTAGCCCTGATGTAAAGTTGGGTAAGAATGTTAAGATCTTTGGATTTGTAAATCTTTATGGCTGTGAAATCGGTGATAACACAAAAATTGGAACATTTGTTGAAATTCAGAAGAATGCAAAGATAGGTAAAAACTGCAAAATTTCAACCCATACATTTATCTGTGAGGGGGTAACAATAGAAGATAATGTCTTTGTGGGTCATAATGTTACCTTTATTAATGACAAATATCCCAGGGCGACAAATCCTGAAGGCCGGCTTCAGACTGAAGAAGATTGGACGGTGGTACCGACCTTTGTCAAAAAAGGTGCGTCAATCGGTTCCAGTGCAACAATTCTGTGTGGTGTTACTATTGGTGAGAATGCAATAGTCGGTGCAGGGAGTGTGGTGACAAAGGATGTCCCGGATAACGCTGTTGTTGCCGGTGTTCCTGCAAAGGTGATAAAATTTCTGAAGGAAGAAAACAGAGTGGATAGGGGAAAAGATTAACTTGGTTCTGAGATATAATTGAGAAATTAAGCACTCAATTTCTGAAAGGAGGTTAAATGCAAGTTCCGTTTATGGATTTGAAAAGGCAATATCTGAAAATAAAAGACGAAATTGATGAGGCGATTCAAGAGACAATCGATGCCTGTGCATTTGTTTCTGGAAAGATGGTCAGAAAATTTGAAGAGGATTTTGCCCAGTACTGCGGTGTGAAGTACGCGGTTGGTGTTTCAAACGGCACAAGTGCATTATTCACAGCTCTCAAGGCGCTTGATATCGGACCCGGAGATGGAGTAATTACTGTTTCCTTCACATTCATCGCTACGGTTGAGGCGATAAGTATGACCGGGGCGAGGCCGTTGTTTGTTGATATCGACACTGATACATATAATATTTCAGTTTCTAAATTGAAAGAATATATTGAAAACTTCTGTGAATGGGATAGCGCGAAAAAGATGCTTGTTGATAAGAAACATCGTGTCCGGATCAAGGCAGTAATACCGGTTCATCTTTATGGTCAGATGGCTGATATGGACCCGATTATGGATATTGCAAAAGAATATGACCTCTATGTTATCGAAGATGCTGCTCAGGCCCATGGTGCAACATATAAGGGGAAGAAGGCAGGTTCAATTGGTCACCTTGCTGCATTCAGTTTCTACCCCAGCAAAAATTTAGGGGCATATGGGCAGGGAGGAGCTGTCTTGACCAATGATGAAAATTTGGCCAGCAAGATGCGAATGTCCGGTGAGTGAGAGGTCGGCTGAGGGTGTTCTCTCCTTACCGATGTTTCCTGAATTGACTCAGGAAGAGATAAAATATGTCTGCGATAAACTCAAGGAGTGGTCGCTATAAATAGACCATACTTATGTTAATCTTCATCACCGATATTGTTATTGTTCTCATATCTGTCTTGCTGGCTTTGAAAATCAGATTCGGTACTATCTATAACAGCGTCCTCAATCAGAATACGACTATAATATTCGCGATACTCTCTGTTCTATTCCTCGCCTATCTAAATAATCTCTATGTCCGTTATGTATATGTCTCTAAGCTGAAACTCTTCTTTAAGATTATTAAGTTGTGGATTGCGGTTTTGCTTCTATACATCGCAGTTGCTTTCATTACCAGGTATAATTTTCTTATTAGCAGCCGCGCTTTCATAATATTGTATCACGCCTTTCTGCTGTCGTTTCTTCTGGTATTCAAACTTACAGTCATACCGCAACTGTTGGCTCTATTTTTTAAAAAGAAGGTCCCCTGTAAGTTCGACGGGCCGAAAAAGTATCTGGAGGACATCGATACCTTCTTTGCAGAAAATCCTCAGCTCGGTTTCGTACGAATTAGGTCTGAAGAAGAGAAACCGAAAGAGGTTTTTCTATTGAGTGAGACCGACGATTTTGGTGAGCTCTATGATTTGATGAGGGAATACCTTAATACAGGGTATACCCTCCATGTCGCATCGAAGCTCTTCAATGAGCTGAATCTGAATTGGGAATGGGCTTATATTAATGGTCTTCCTATATATACATTCTTTCAAAAGAATAATGTCTTACT